>JAQUMP010000471.1 GCA_028718065.1 Chitinivibrionales bacterium
CAATCGTAATTGTAAATTCGAGCGAATCGACCTATGGCAAAAGCGATCAGTTGCTTAAAAGCATCGAGACCAAAAAATATCCTTTAATTGAGTTTGCCGGAAGTTTTGAAATGGAGCTTGCGCACATGACCGAAGAGGAGGCCGCCATGTTCATGGAAGACATGGGCATTAAAAAATCCGCCAAGGACCGGCTTACCACTCTCGCCTACCGCACGCTCGGATATATAAGTTTTTTTACGGTGGGCGAAGACGAGGTGCGCGCCTGGAACATCCGCAAAGGGCAAGTCGCTTTGGAAGCCGCGGGCACGATCCACAGCGATCTGGCGCGCGGATTTATCGCCGCGGAATGTTTTGGATACGATGATTTAATCGCTTGCGGCAGCGAGAAGGCGATTAAGGAAAAAGGAAAGTTCCGTTTGGAAGGCAAAGAATACGTGGTAAACGACGGGGACATTTTAAGCATCAGGTTTAATGTGTAGAACGCCTCAATATCAAAAAAAAAGTATGGCGATATACTATATCGATCAGACCAAATGCACTTTTTGCGGAGGATGTTCTTCGGTTTGTCCCGTGATGGCAATCGAGATTAAAGATGCCGGCAGCGAAATTACCGAAACCTGCATTGCATGCGGCGCGTGCGCTTCTTTTTGCCCTGTTTCCGCGATTATCACGAAGTAAAGTCGACATGTTTTTTCATCGCCAAAACCCAGTCCCAAAGTCAGCTTTTTGTTTTGTTCTGATCTACCGGAGGACACCATGCCCGTTGTCTTAAAAACCGTCGGTCTTCTTGTTATGTCAAACCTTTTTATGACCGTTGCCTGGTACGCCCATCTTAAAAACCTGCGCGATAAACCCTGGATTGTCGCTGCCCTCGTCTCGTGGGGAATTGCCCTGCTGGAATATCTGCTGCAAGTGCCCGCCAACCGCATCGGTTACGGCAAGCTTAATTTGGCGCAGCTAAAAATCATCCAGGAAATTATTACCCTGTTGGTATTTACGCCATTTGCGATAATTTACATGAAGCAGCATTTGACGCTTGATTTTCTCTGGGCCGCGCTCTGCCTGATTGGTGCGGCGTTCTTTATTTTCCGGCAGGGGCTGGGGGCCTAACGCGGCTTCTTCTAAGAATAAAAAAGCCCCTGATCTTTACAGACCGGAGGCTTAATAATCGCGGCGCTTAAACTGTTTATTTAAGCACGATGGGCCGGACGACCGTGCGCCCCGCGCAGCGTACATTGACAAAATAAACTCCCGCGCTCAAGCCGCCGGCGTCGATAACGCACCGGTTTCCGCCGCTCGCCCGCAGGGAACGGACCAGCGCGCCCCGGGCATCGACCAGATCGGCCGACAGGGGACCAGGCCGTCCGGCGGTGATGACGAGAACTCTTTTGTCAAGCATTATCGCCGCCAGCGCAGCATTTGATTTCGCCTCCGGCACGGCAACGCCGGTTGGAGTTGCCGTGGAAAGCCGGACCATGAAAACATCGTTGGGCGGCACGGGAGCGGGGGTCACCAGGGAATCGCCCGCGGTCCAGGTGCCCAGGTCCTTTTTCCCCCAGAGGTCACGCATGTAGTAGCTCTTTCCAGCGACCATTTTTCCTCCTACCGACGCTATCTGTGTGGTTGAAATGCTGATTTTGGTCGCCGAATAATTACTACGGTTAAAAAACAATATAGCGTAATCGGCGTTGTTCGTATCTTTAAGCTGCTTCACCCATACCTCGTTACCATTGGCGCTGATGACTCGCCTTCCCTGAATAACGCCGAGCTTGGTCGTACCGCCGAGAGTGTCCTGATTGATTGCCGTTACTTCCTGATTAGCATATATCGCTTTTGTGGAGTCGTCCATATTCCTGATATCATTCCCGACAATCAAGGGAGCGGCCATCATGCACCAGAGCGAAAAATGGGCCCTGCCTTGGGTATTGGTCATGCCGTTTCCGACTTCCAGCATATCGGGATCGTTCCAGGAGCCAATGCCGGAATAAGGATAATAAGCGCTGTTCTGGTCCGCATTACCCAGGGCGCTATTAAACCCCGGGGTGATGTCTCCCGTGGTCCGCCACATATTCCCGACGGAATATCCCCAGAGCCACGGGCTTTCCATTCCCCAGTTACAGATGCTGAATACCATCTCATGCGCCGTGGGGACCTTGGGCAACATGCGCGCCACGGCTGCATGAAACTGGGCGCCGATCGAGTCGTATATCGCTTCAAACCCCCCGTATACTCCGCACCTGTCAACTTTGACGTAATCCACTCCCCAGGCGACAAACGAATCGGCGTCCTGCGCAGTATGATCCCCCCCGCCGCCGGTATTGTCGAAGTTCAGTCCCGGCATGAATCCTGCGCAGCTTCCTCCCGTCACATTGGTATAAACGCCGAGCTTGAGCCCCTTGTTGTGGAGATAGTCGGCAACCGGTTTTAACCCGTGGGGAAAGCCCGAGTTCGCAACGAGGCCGCCGTTGGCGTCACGCATCTGCGCAGCCCAGGCGTCGTCGAGATTCACATACCTGAATCCGGCGTCCTTCATGCCGCTGGATACCATGGCATCGCCAAGCCCCCTCATTAATGAGTCATTGAGTGCACCGTGAAGATTTCCGACCCCGAAATAGTTCCAGGTGTTAAATCCCATCGGCGGCGTGCGGGCAACACCGTTATTGAGGGCATTGGTTTCCGATGCGTTAAAAACGCATAGCACCGCTCCCACGATAAAAAGCCTGTTCACTATTTTAATAGAAATCATGATGAATACTCCTTCTGCTTATAGGTGATATATGCTGCACTGGTTAATATATGCCTATTTTCATTGATAGTCTATGGGATAAATTATTTTAATTATATGAAATTTGACCATTTCAGGAAAAAATCGCGCCGGAGCGCCATTCCCGGTGAAATTATGCTCTGGTATCACCAGATTGACAAAATCGCAAGCTGCTATCCGTTTATAATTCAGTGGGCGGGATCATCACGCTGGATGCCTGAGAATTCTTATGAACGTAACAAGTCCGATGTTGTCTGCATTGAGCTGGTGACCGCGGGCAATGCGCGGTTAATCCAGGACAAAAAGGAATATATCGTCGAGCCGGGCGACGTTTTCCTGCTGCGGCAGGGAGTGCATCATTTCTATACCGTAGGGCCGGCGGGTTTTCTTCACAAGCGGTTTGTTCGCCTGGGCGGTTCGCAGTTGGATTCATTTTTGCGAACGAGCGGGCTTTGGGAGCATGATATTATCCGGCCGCAGGCGCCGGCCGCCTTTGAGCGTCTGCTCAGGAGGGCGCTCAATATTTTAAAAGTCAAGAAGGGTGAATGGGGCGAAAACCTTTCCATGACCGCCTACGAGCTGCTTGTGCTCCTGGCTAAAAGTATTCCCCACCACACGGCGCCGGCTGTTACCCGGGCGCTTATCTTTATGGAACAGAACCTTGCCCGGCCGCTCACTAACCGCCTTATCTGCGAGCAGGCCGGCGTGAGCATGACCCATTTCATTCGCCTTTTTAAACATGCGGTTGGCATGGCGCCGATGCACTATCTTATTTCGCAGCGCGTGGCCTGGGCGGCGCGACTG
>JAQUMP010000472.1 GCA_028718065.1 Chitinivibrionales bacterium
AAGGAATAATACCGCTTCCCCCTTTCAACAGAAAGACTCCTAAATTTTTACCTTTTGGCTTCAATACACGTCTGGCTTTTAATAATGTCAAGTCTGGTACCTGAACATGAGCAACCCTTGGTCGCATGTGTACCCAATCGAAAGAATCAGCCATAGACGGCAAAAGCTCAGCCGTGACTGCGATAAAGTTCAAAGGTTTTATCACCGTTGAATAAATTCAAAGGGAATTTCCTGATGCACGCTGATGTTGGGAAAACCATATAGTCTCCGGTAATCCATCTGAAAGCCATTCAGCCATTGCTCTAATAGAAAATCCTGATGAGTATTCCCGCATATATTTTTATTTTCTTTTTGAACCTTGTTACACGGAATATTCACAATTCTTGCTTTTTTATAACCTACGCCCTTCCGGAAAAGAAAAAACCGGCGAAACTTCTGCAACTGGTCTTCATAAGTATTGGGAGCTGAAAATTGGATTAACTTTGTCATGGCAATAATTTCTTGTGTGGAGAAAAAATGCCCATCAACCGACAACGGGTAAGCCCAATCATATAGGCCCTGATTCCATTTCCAGAATATTTTGCCCTCGTCATTGCCTTCGTAAGATATAAATTCCGGCAATGGCTGTTCTTTCTGGACGGTATAGCATTTTTTCAAGTTTAATCCCATCCGCAATGAAGGAACCATTTTATCAGTATCGAATTTCGTAAAGTCATTTATATCGAAATTTTCAATAAATAGAATATCATCCACAAGGAAAAAAGTTTTTTCAGCCAAGACTGAATCTAATAATTCTATAAGATCAGCCCGGAAAGAATTATTCGAAGATTGTTTTATAAATGAAAATTTATTTGAAAACAATTCTTTCAATTTCTCGTATGATAACTGATGTTCTGATGTTGAGGCATGGTACAGGATATGGAACGGTACCGGTGAAACAGCTTTCTCCAGATAAGAAGACAAAAGCGCATGAAGCTGTAATGCTCTGTCTTTGGAAAAGACTATTCCCTCCGCCGAATGAGCGCATGATTTTTTCACATATTTAATGCGAGATTCATAAAGTTTCGCAAAAGCTTCTCTTTCCCATTCCTGCTCGCATTCTTGCAGGATAAAACCAAATCGTTTCAGCAAAATATTAATATTTGAATGGATGATCTTATTCATGATTTTACATTTTCTTAAATTTAAGAAACTGTTTTATCTCTGATTGCAATTCATGTCTAAGTCTTCCCAAAAATCGTGGTCCGGTAAGATAGAAATCTCTTTCGCGCCGGCAGGCGGCGGCGAGATGAGCATTTTCCGGATAAGAGAGTGGGCTGGATATATCTTCAACACCATTTAATGCCGATTCAAAAATGTTGGCTGACAACTTATATTTATCACTCCGATTTAGATTTGTATAAAATGTGGATGGTGTTTTCCGATAAACTAAATAAGGTTCCGGCAAACTGTAAATTTCACCTAATGCTCCTACACGTAAATACAATTCATAATCTTCACCAATGGGAGGATTAAGTTTTTCACTATAGAGACCGGCTTTCTCTGTAACACTCCTTCTGATGACAGCAGATGAATGAATGATATAGTTTTGTTGGAGCATGGTGTAGTAACTTAACTTGCCCATCTTTTTCTTATCAAAATATAGTGGCGATTCATCCCACTTTGCCGTTCCTTCCCAGTAATAAGCATTACATCCCGATAATACACAATCGGGATAGCTTTCCAAAAAAGCCACCTGAATTTCCAATTTTTGAGGAAGCCAAAAATCATCATCATCAAGAATCGCAATAAGAGGGGAATTCCCTTGTCGAATGGCACGATTTCTGGGAACAGCAGGAAATCCTGCATAACTTCCCGGCAGATAAATAAAACGACTATCCTTTAAGAAAGGTTTTACGGCTTCATACGTTTCCGGGGATTCGCCGTCTTCGGCAATCCAGCATTTCCAGTGCCGATAACTCTGAGCGGCTACACTTCTCAATGCCTCCTGCAAATAATCGTACCGTTTATAGGTCGTTATAATGATATCTACGTTCATTGGATTCATAAAATATTATAAAAATTTGTATTCATATTTTGTTTGCCTTTTAAATCAAGAGGCGTTTTAGTAGATGTTTTTAAAACGTCCTCCGAATCACCATAATGTTCAAACTTTACGTCATGTTTCTTTGCCTCTTCTTTAATTTTGTCGAAATCAAGCGGTATCGGATACTTTGTATTAACGATTATAATACTATTATCCTTACACGCCTTCCAAAAATCTTCTGTTTGTTTTAACAATAGTATTCCGTTGGTCACAATGCGGAGTTCTGTTTTTGGAAAATATTTTCTAGCAATATATAAAAAATCATTTAATTGCGGATGCAAAAGAGGTTCTCCACCCATAAGGCTTATGAAATCTACTTTGGCGTTTAATAATTCCGATAATCTGGCGAAATCTTTTTCAAAGATTTTTATGTCTGCAAATTCTTGCTCTGCCAATGGCGCAAAATGGTCGCAAAATCGGCATTTCAAATTACAATGTTCAACAATAGGTACGGCAAAATATTTTAAATATTTCTGTGGTTTTTTTTCTATTATCTTTTTGTTTGATTTGGCAAAAATATTTTTTAGCATGTTTTAACTATAGGAAACTTCGACGTGTATATCAAGATAAAACCTATAATAAGAAAATGTTTCCTGTACTCAGAAGTAACTTGAAATACCGCCGAAAAAATAGGTGTCGTTTCAAGTAATAAAAATGGCCGCGTCCAGCGTGTTTTTCATTAACATGGCAATAGTCATCGGCCCCACACCGCCGGGAACCGGTGTGATAAAGGATGCTTTGGGAGCAACCTCGTTAAAATCGACATCTCCCGCCAGCTTGCCGTTTTCCAGACGATTGACACCGACATCAATGACGACGGCTCCGTTTTTTACCATATTCGCTTTAATCATATGAGGTTTGCCGATGGCGGCAATCAGTACGTCAGCCCGGCTGGTCACATCCTGTAGATTTTTCGTCTTTGAATGGCAGATGGTAACCGTTGCGTTTTGCGCCAGAAGCAGGAGCGCGATAGGCTTCCCGACGATATTGCTGCGTCCCACCACCACCGCTTCTTTACCGGAAAGGGCAATACCGGTGCGGGCAATTAATTCCATGATGCCTCTGGGCGTGCAGGGAACAAACAGAGGTGTGCCAGACACTAGACCGCCCACATTATAAGGATGAAATCCGTCCACGTCTTTGACGGGATCGATGGCGGCAATGATCCTTTCAGTTGATATATGTTTCGGGAGCGGGAGCTGAACCAAGATTCCGTGAATGAGATGATCCTTGTTGAGGTCATTGATCAAGCTCAACAGTTTCGCTTCGCTCGTTTCCGCGGGCAGCTTATACTCGCGGGAAAGAAAACCAACTTCGGCACATGCCTTAGCTTTTTTTCCTACATAGACCTGCGAGGCAGGGTCTTTGCCGACAAGCACAACAGCGAGACCGGGAACGATTCCTGTTTTTTCTTTGAATTCGAGCGCGCTTTGGCGCACTTCATTGCGGATGTCCTGTGCAATTTTATTACCATC
>JAQUMP010000473.1 GCA_028718065.1 Chitinivibrionales bacterium
GGCTGGCCACGCTCTCGGGCGGCGGCACTTTCAACTACCAGCACTTCTGGATTTTTGTCGGAGTTCTTGCCGTGGTGGTCAGCGTTTTCTTTGTGGTTTTGTTCAAGGACGAAACGCGGGGCAGCTCGCAATCGGCGGACGAAGATCGCGGGAAGGAAAAGTTTGGTGAGCCCGCCGCCCGCGGTTCCATGCCAAAAACGGAGGAATTGCCATGTCTTCCTTAAAACTCGGTCTTGCTCCTACGCGTCGCTTCTGTTTTTCGGTGGAGGATGCGCACAAATACAAACTACTGGTGGAAGCTAAATTGCGCGCCTGGGGCGTGGATTTTGTCAATATCGATTCAATCAACGATGAGGGCCTGCTTATCCGCATGGCCGATGCGCACGCGGCGGCCGCCCTCTTTGCCCGCGAAAAGGTTGACGCGCTTTTTGCCCCGCATGTCAATTTCGGCACCGAGGAGGTCGTGGCCACCCTGGCGAAAAAGGCGGGCAAGCCTTTTCTGCTCTGGGGCCCGCGGGACGAGGCGCCGCTCCAAAACGGGCGGCACCTGCGCGACACCCAGTGCGGGCTCTTTGCCACCAGCAACGTGTTGCGCAAGTTCGGCGTGCCGTTTTCGTATATCGTCAACAGCCGCCTTGACGCCCCGGAATTCGAACGCGGGGTCAGGACATTCCTGGCCGCGGCGAATGTGGCGCGCAATTTTTTAGGAGCGCGCATCGGCCAGGTGGGAACCCGGCCGGGCAATTTTTACACAGTGATTGTCAACGAACAGGAACTGCTCAGCCGCTTCGGCATCGAACTGGTGCCCATCACCATGCTGCGCGTTGAGCGGGCGCTGCATTCCCTTGTCAAGGATAAACGGGCGATCGACGAAGCGGAAGCCCTTAGAAAAAAAATCACCGTAAAAGACGTTGTGGACACCCAGGCTCTGCGTAAATTAGCCGCTCTCAAGATTTTTATGCAAGAGTGGGCGGCGGAGGAAGGGCTTTCGGCCATCGCCTTCAAGTGTCACGAAGATCTGCCCGACGCCGCGGGCTTTTACTCCTGTTTTGCCAACGGCGAGCTCACGGGCCTGGGGATTCCGGTGGCCTTCGAAACCGACATTCACGGCGCCCTCTCTTCCCTCATGCTGCAGAGCGCAAGCGCCGACGGCGCAAAAACATTTTTTGCCGACCTCACCATCCGCCATCCGGACAACGATAATGCCGAACTGCTGTGGCATTGCGGCAACTTTCCTTATTGCCTTTGTAAAGACCCCGGCACGGCTTTCTTAGGCGGCCACTGCAATATTACGCCGGGGCTGCCGGGAACCGGAAATTTTGAAATAAAGGGCGGCAAACTCACGGTCTGCCGGTTCGAGGGCTTAAACCGCGAATATTCGCTTTTCTTCGGCCACGGCACGGCGGTGAGCGGCCCCTATAACCTGGGGACCTATGTCTGGATGGAAGTCCCGGACTGGCCGCTCTGGGAGGAGCGCCTTATGTATGGTCCCTATGTGCATCATGTGGCCGGCATCCACGGCTCGGTGGCGCCGGCGCTGTATGAGGCCACGCGCTTTATTCCGGGCCTGCGTTCCGATCCGGTGCAGCCGACCGAGAGCGAGATCCGCGCTTTTCTGCGCGGCGGCGAACTGCCGTATTGACATAAGGAATAGCTATGGACATTGTTGCGCTCGGTGTTGCGATCCTGGACATGTTCCCTTCGCAATACGGCGTAAAACTGGCGGACGTTCCCTTCTTCAGGCCCGCGCCGGGCGGGGCCATGGCCAACGTGGCGGTCGCGGCCGCCCGGCTCGGTGCGCGCGCGGCGTTTATCGGCAAGGTCGGGGAGGATATTTTCGGCCGTCACATCGCGGCGGTTCTGCGGGAGGCGGGCGTTGACATTTCGGCGATGCGGTTCGATTCTACCGCCTGCACCACCATGAACCTCCATGCCAGGCCCGACGACAAAACAACCGAGTATTGTTTTTACCGCAAACCCGGGGCGGACACGCTCCTGCGAGCCGACGAGCTCCCGCCTGCGCTCCTGCAAAGCGCAAAAATACTTCATTTTGATTCGCTCAACCTCACGCATGAGCCGCAGGCCGGCGCTACCGCCGCCGCTATTAAAGCGGTCCGGTCGCAGGGCGGGATCATTTCCTTTGATGTAAACTACCGCGAACCGGTCTGGAACTCTCTAGCGCAGGCGCGTGAAAAAATATCGAACGTTCTTCCTCAAGCCGATATCGTAAAGCTCAACGATGACGAGCTTGAGCTTTTGACCGGCGGCCGGGATTGTGCCGGGGGCCTTGGCGCGCTGCTGCGGATGGGCCCGCGGCTCTGCGTGTTGACCCTGGGCGGCGACGGCAGCATGGCGGCAACTGCCAATTGTCAAGTAATGCAGCCGGCGTTTCCGGTTACGGTTGCGGACGCAATCGGATGCGGCGACGGCTTTATCGCCGGATTTCTTACCCGGTTTTGCCGGTTGTTTACCGGGTGGGAAAATCTCGACGAAAAAATCCTTAAAGAATGCAGCCGGTTTGCCGCGGCAGTCGGCGCACTTACCGCCACCAAAACCGGCGCGATTCCGGCCCTGCCCGCGCTGGAGGAGGTCGAGGCGTTTCTCGCCGGCGCATCGGCGCCGCAGGAGAGGTTGACATGAGAGACGGCGCCATAGGCATCATCACCGGCGGCGGTGACTGCGGCGGTCTTAATGCGATCATTCGGGGGGCCGGCGCCATGGCGCTTTCGTTCGGCCGCCGGGCATACCTTATTCCCAACGGCTACGCCGGGCTCTGCAACCTTGAGCAGTACGGAGGCGCCGTGGAGCTTTCCGAGCGCTTGCTTGAAACCGTGGACCCGCTCCTGGCCGGATCGATGGCCGGCAATGCGCGCGTGAAAATATCAAAAATCAAGGACAGGGAAAAATACGAAAAAATCCGGCGCGGGCTGGCCCGCTTCGGCATCGGCAGCCTCATTATCGCCGGCGGCGACGACACCGGCGGCGTGCTGCTGGACCTTGCGGCGCACGGCATCCGCTGCATCCACGTGCCCAAGACCATGGACCTGGATTTGCACTCCTACGCGGCGGGGGGTGATTCGGCCGTCGGCCGCATCGCCGCCTATGTCTCGGAAGTCAAGACAACCGGCCGCAGCCACAATCGCATCATGGTGCTGGAGGTCTTTGGCCGTTACGCAGGCCATACCGCCTTCCGCGGCGGAATCGCGGGTGACGCCGACTGCATTCTGATTCCGGAGATTCCGGTGGATTTTGACGTTGTCTATGACCACATGAAATCCCGTTTCATGCGCCGCGTGCGGGAGAGCCCGTTTCGCGCCGGAACCTATATAATCGTGACCAACGAGGGCATCCACGACGCAGCCGGCGAAAAACTGGCCGACGAATCGGTGGGAAGCGACGCCTTCGGCCATAAAAAACTGGGCGGTTCGGGTCGCTATGTCCGGCAGGCGCTCACGGCGCGGCTGCAGGGCGATTTGGAAATGCGCGAGTTTTACCGGGAAATGGGTATTTACATAGAGGATATGAATGCGCTTCCCGAATTCCGCGAGTCGGTTCCGGG
>JAQUMP010000474.1 GCA_028718065.1 Chitinivibrionales bacterium
GCGAATCGATGACGATATTATTTTCCGTGTCGCGTCCGATGAATATGTCCTGCCCTTGCAGGGCTACCGGATGTAAATTGCCGTTATGGGTGTTTTTTAGCGTAAACATTTTAGTAGACCAGTTGCACTTTGCTTAAGATAAAATTGTCAAAATAACTTTCCCGCAGTTGCGCGGTGTCCTTCACGATCATGCGCAAATGAACGCAGAGCGTTTCGGCCACGTCGTATTGAAACGTGGCCAAGGTGTCGAAACGGCTGGCCCCCATTGGGCTATATAGGTAGACCATTTGATCCCCCGTTTGCCGCAGGCCCAAAGTGCCTTCCGTGACGGAGGATACTTTACTCGACACCTGCCCATTAACGCTTTTGCATTTAAGTTGCATTCCGGCAATACCGCTGCTTATGAAAATTCCGGCCACATCTCCGGCCCACTGCCCGGTATCGCGCGAGGTCGAAACAAAAAAGGCGGTTTCGACGCCTTCATAAAATCCGTTAAATATAGTTACTTCGATAGTGCACGAAAAATCGCCGAATATCGAAAAGGTACTGTAAACCCCGGCCCGGTTTGTAGCCCCAAGCTTAGATGAGTCGAAAGGGAAAATAAATTGCAGCACGGCATCGTTTTGAGAACGGTATTTGAGTTTTATATACTCCGAATCTTCCGGAGTGTAAAGCTGCCACCATTTTCCAAGAGTGTTCCGGTTAAAATTATCGGTAAAGAGCTTTGAAACGGCGTAATAAAACGTATCGCCGACTCCCCTGCTATCATTCACGCTACTCATTCCGCTAAATTCTCCCAGACGCGCACCGCCCAGCGAGAGAATAATGGATTTATCGTAATAGGTGTTTTGAATTTGCCGGGCGCTTCCGGGCCACAAAGAATCAATAAACAGCGCCGTATCGTTCTTGTCCGATACTTGCAAAGTGCAAAGCACGCTGTCCGGGTAAATCAAAGTTTTTATTATTGAATCCGGGTCAAGGGCAATTTTTGGGACATCATTTTTAAGGGGCACATTAAGATCGTGCAAACAGCCCATCGGAAAAATAAAAAATAAAACGGCGCAGCACCGCCAAACGGCGCGACCGCTAATTTTTATGGCTGAATTCATAGCATAAACTCAACGAAATATCGGCGGAAGCTTTTTGTTTTGGTTGATTGGAATGCCTTGGTACAACTGCCGGTTTTAGGGAAAAGTAAAGGCCTGGCGAGCCAACCGCCAGCGCTCCGCAGCCAAAGGCAATTGCCAGGATGTCGCTCTGCCGGACCGCTTTTTTATCCTGGGTATACCTAAGATAATCGCCCTCGGTGGCGGCGTTTTTGAAATCCTGATATGATTTATTCCCCTGCACATATTCGTAAATTGCCGTGGCGCCGCAAATGGCCATGAGACCAAACGATGCGATCGATACGATTGTCGTAATGCGATCTTTTTTTTCGTGCTTAAGAGAAGCCTTAAGCTCCTCATTCATGCGTACGGCGGTTTCTTTGGCTTTGAGGATGGAGTCATTTTCGGTTTTAGAATGAAGCGCTTCCCGGTAATCCTGGATGGTTGAAATAAACATCTCATAAATTGGGCGTGAAATATAAAGGCTATCGAGCGTTATCTTTTTGTCCAGCGTATAGGCCCTTTCAAATTCGCTGCGTGCATCCGTGATATTCCCGCGGGACATGGCCACGACGCCAAGATATTTATGGCAATCGGCGGTAAATTGACTATCCGCAACTTTACCGGGAATCCCAAGCCCTTTCTGAGCTGCCGTTGCGAGCGAATCGTATTCGCCCCATTCAAAATACTTGCGCAGTTTCTGGGACACGTCGGCCTGCGCGGAAACCGCATTTAAAAAAAGTAAAATTGCTATGCAATAGCGCCTGCCCAAAAGGCCGATCCTTTTTATTGCTTGTAAAGCTCGATATTAATAGCCGGGCAAAGTAGTCTCAAGGTTGCTGAATTGGAGCGGCTCGTAATAATATAACTTATTGGCGAGCTTTCAATTACAATGATTTTAACGATTTCGCATAAGGGTATATAAACGCGCGACCGTATCACCGGGATTTACGGTGAGAGAGTCGATAATGTCGCTGCAACCTTCGTGGGAAAGAACAATTTGATGTAGGCCGGGACCAAGCGGAATGAGCGATATTTCCGGATAGGTGCCGCGAAACGAACCATCGATTAATATTTTGGTCCAGGGCGGATTGGATTTTATGTTTAAAAAACCATTTTGCACTTGGCCACGAACAGGCTTTGCATCTTGATTACTCTCTTTGGATTTTTCCGGTTTAATCGGGCTAATATTAGCCGCGGTTTCATTGATGCGTCTTTTGGTACTTTGTTTGATTGCCGAATCATGCGTCAAAGACAAGCCGGCCTTTTCCCCATTTATAGGACCTGCGCCTGCTTTTGCTATTGCCGACCCAGACTTTAAAACGGTTTTTCCTCGCGGCGCTCTCAATACATAATGAGTCACCAAACCCGCACAGCATAGGAGAACTGCAATTCCCAGCGCCACGGACACGGCGCGCCGGAAATTTGTTTTCTTAAAAAGCAATTTACTATAAAGTTTTTCGTCGTCAGGCTCCAGCGCCCCGAATTTCTTGGCTTCGCTCAACATCCGCAGCGCCACGACATTTCTTTTTCCGTTATACTCCACCCGTGCGTTCTCGCGTAAGGCCGAAAACAGTTCGGAACGTTCATGCGTTAAATACGCCGGTTGGTTTTCCAGCATTCGGACGATGCGCTTTTTACCGAGGTTTAGTTTAAGTTTATGTCCGATTTTTTCGAGAATCGCTACGCTCTCTTTTGCCGTGGGCCGATTGAAAGGGTCTTTGTCTATGCATCGGGAAATAAAACCCCCAAGATCTTCCAGAAGAAGCGCATTAATAGTTAACGGCGCCGCCGGAATGGAATTTACAATTGCATAAATGGTAGCGTGCACGTTGTCGCCGCCGAAGGGGCAACGGCCGCAGGCGCATTCATACAGAAGCGATCCGGCGGAAAAAATGTCCGATTTGTCGGTCGCTTTTTTCCCCTGCGCTTGTTCGGGCGAAATGTAGCTTGGCGACCCGACAAAGCTGCCCGTCATGGTGATGGTGTCCTGGTTTAAAAGAAGCAAGGCAATGCCGAAATCCATGATCTTGACGCAACCGGAGCGGTCGATCATGATATTGGCTGGTTTAATGTCGCGGTGCAGAATGCCCTTTTCATGCGCCGCCGCAAGGCCGGAAAATATTTGCAAAAACATTTCCAGCATCACAAGGTTGGGCAGGCTGCCTAATTTTTTTAAAATATCAAGGAATTGCCAGCCTTCGATATATTCAATGACAAGAAAGTGGTTCGACCCATCGCGGCCGTAATCGTAGAGCTTGATTATATTTTCGTGGGAAATGGCCGCAATGGCGTGCGCCTCGTTCTCGAAGCGCTTGACGGTTTCGGGGTGGTCCAGAAGATACGGATGGACTTTTTTGAGACCTACCGAGCGTTTAAGTACCGTGTCGTAAGCGCGGTAAACGGTTGCCATGCCGCCCGCGCCGATCTTTT
>JAQUMP010000475.1 GCA_028718065.1 Chitinivibrionales bacterium
TTTTGCATTAGTCAACCGGCCTTGGCCCAACAGCCCCCCGCGAAACCGGACTCCGCTGCGGTGTACCGGAACATAGAATCCTATTCCAAAAAAGGCCCGTTCACCAAATTCATGTACCGGTTGGTTTTTAAGCCGGTCGCTTCCCTCGAATTTAAAAGAAAACCGCTCAAACCGCTGCATCTGCCCTACCGTAAATTCGAAGGAAAAATCATTAGGAGCATAACCACGGTAACTTTGGACCCGTTTGGATATTCCGTTTCCGATACCGCAGTTAAACCGCCGAACTTTCTTTACAAAGCCGGAAACAAGCTGCATGTTAAAACCCAGGACCTTACCATTAAAAACATCCTGCTGATCCGAAAAAACGACCCTTTCGACTCTGTGCGGGTAAAAGAATCGGAACGCCTCCTGCGCAGCCAGAACTATGTGCAGGATGTTTTTCTGGAGGTCGCGCCGGAAAAAAAACAATCCGATTCCGTGGACATAGTTATCCGCGTGCTGGACAAATGGAGCTTTATCCCGAACGGCTATATTTCCTCAGCGCGCGCCACGCTTGGATTTACCGAAAATAATTTTATCGGCTTCGGCCATGAATTTCAAAATGCCTACACCTGGAATTATGCCGACGGGAAAAGGGCCATCACCTCAAATTATTACGTTCCCAACATTCAAAACACCTATATAAGCACCGGGCTGCACTACACCATTGACGAATACGATAATATCGCCGAAAGCCTGACCGTGGAACGGCCGTTTTATTCTCCCCTGGCGCGATGGGCGGCGGGGGTGACTATCGGTCAGCAATTCCAAAAAGATACTTTTGCCGATACCGCCCTCGATCCCGTGCGGCACGATATAAAATTTACCACCCAGGATTTTTGGGCGGGCGAGGCGGAAAAAATTTATCCGGGATCCGCCGAAGATGCCCGAACAACCAAGGCAATTGTTGCCGGGCGCTATTTACGCATCCGCTACCCGGAAAAACCGGATTCAACGCACGATTCATTGCACCGCTACGGCAATGAAGATTTTTATTTGGCCGGCATCGGGCTTTCCAAACGCAAATATTTTCCCGATAATTATATTTTTAATTTTGGCGCTATCGAGGATGTGCCGATCGGCTCCGTGTATGGAATAACGGGCGGTTACCAGCTCAGAAATAATATCGGCCGCCTCTATTTGGGATCTCGCATTTCCTTCGGAAATTATAATCCCTGGGGCTATTTAAGCTCCTCCTTCACGTATGGGACTTTCTTACACGGAACGTCATTACAACAAAGCGTTTTAGCCGCGGAGGCAAATTTCTTCAGCAATTTGTTTGCAATTGAGAATTGGCGGATCCGGCAGTTTATTAAGCCTTCGGTTACTTTGGGATTTAATAGATTTTCCTACGACAGCTTGACCCTTAACAACGAAAACGGCATCCGCGGTTTTAGCGGCCCAACGCTCGGCATAAAAAAAATTGTTTTAACGCTCCAAACCCAATCCTATGCTCCCTGGAATGTATTGGGCTTTCGGTTTGGACCCTATTTAAATTGCGCGCTGGGAATGCTCGGCAATGCCGCTTCGGGATTTAAAAACAGCCCGCTCTATTCACAGCTCGGCATAGGAGCGTTAATTAAAAATGAATACTTAATCTTCAGCAACTTTCAATTGTCCTTCGCCTATTACCCGTTAATCCCCGGAAATGGATTCAACATTTTCAAAATAAACTCGTTCAAAACGGCCGATTTTGGCTTTAGCGATTTTACTTTTGGAAAACCAGAAATAGCGCCTTTTCAATAAAAGAAACTACCGCGGAAAAATTCCTGTTATTAGGAAAACCATTCCCACTAATAAGAATTAATCCTGAATTTATCGATACCATATCGATTCTGCGTTCAGAATCGCCATGGCACTGCAATTGCTTCAATAGAGTGCAGCCTTATGACAACAACCACGAAGATGCGATTATTACCCTTTAATTAGGCCCCCTACGGCCAAAGGCTTTCGGGTGGCCCCGCTTTAATGTGCAAGACCCGACACCTGATTTAAAACAATTTCAATCTTAAACAGAGGAGTTTGTATGGTACATTCCATTTCCAGATTGTCAATTTTATGCGCAGGAACGCTGTTCCTGGCGCTCGGCATGTTTTCGTCGACGCAAAAAGCGATGGCCCAACCCAACGACAAGATAGCGGTATATTCGCCGGTTGTCAATGGCGCGGCCCTGCGGGGTTTGAGCGCCATCAGCTCCGCCGAGCCCATGGGCGAAGGCCGTATTACGTTTGACCTTATGGCCCCCTGGTATCAGCAAAAAACGGCATACCTCAACACGCCGAACATCGGCGCCAACATTTTTACGGGCGCCGGGGCGTTTTCTTATGGTGTCAATTCTTATGTCGACCTTTTTGCGTCCGTGGCGGGGTTTGCCTCAAGCCATTATCTTAACACCGATAAGGGTTCCGGTCTCGGCGCGATCAGCGCCGGCGCCCAGGGCTCGCTGCCGTTTCCCCAGTCCGCCTTCGTGCGCATGGGCGGCCAGGCCCAAATTATCGGCGGCACGTCCCAGAACCAGATCAACACAAACCGGGCCGACGGTTACAATTATTTGGAAACCCGCACCGGCTTTGATTTTCTGGGCAAGCTCATGCAGACGGTCCTTTCCGGCAGCGAAGACTACGGCTTTAAGGTGCACTTGAACGAAGCGGGCGTTATTGGTGTTGACAATAGCGATCCGGCCCTATTGCTGTTGGGCGCCGGTATACAGGCGAACGTGGGTTTTGCCGTGCTTGGCGCGGAACTAAATTCCCGTACCGAATTCAGCGACATGGCTTTTGGAACCGATCCGTTGTGGTTCACGCCCTCGCTCCATTTTCGCACGCCCTATCAGATGAATGCCATGGCGGGCGTCGATATTTCCCTTTCCGCGGACCGATCGAATAACGCCCCGCGGGCGCTGGAACCGTATCGCGTTTTTGGCGCGGTAGCATTTTCATTGGACATGCTGGCCGGTCAAAGGGCCGCCAGGCTTGCAAAAAAGCAAAAGGCGGAGCAGGAGAAAGTTGCCCTGGAGAATAATGCCGTGCGGTCGGCAAATCAGGTCCAGTCCCTTACCAAGAAATCGGCGGCCGATTCCGTGGCGCTCGCCGACGAAAAGATTAAAGGGCGCATGCAGATGGATTCGGTTCAGTGGAAAGCCGACGCCGACGCACAGGCGAACAAGGCTGCTGCCGGCGTGCTGGCTAAAAAAGCAACGGCCGATTCGCTTGCCCTGATTCAGGCCGCAAGCAATCTTGCCGATGAAAAAGGAAAGCGCACCGACGCCGAAAAAATGCTGCTGTCAACCGGGGAGATGCTCCTTGACGCGGTGTACTTTGAGACCGGTAAGACCGTTATTTCCATCAATTCTAAATCATACCTTAATATTATCGGCAAAATGCTGCTTAAATACCCCAAATTGCAGTTTGAGGTTGCAGGCTACACCGACAATATCGGCAGCAAATCTTCCAATACTTCGCTGAGCCAGGGCCGGGCTGAATCGGTACGCGACTATCT
>JAQUMP010000476.1 GCA_028718065.1 Chitinivibrionales bacterium
ACCCGCTTTTTGCACGATGCGTTTCATGATCTGCCTCCTTTAAAAGCCGATGCGGACAGTTGTTGCGGCTTTTTGCAAGCCGGCGCATTAGCCAAAGATGTTTACAAATGCTTATGTTTGAGTCGCGCGAAGGGATACTCAAGTAATATAATCATTTTTCGCGCAACTTGCCAGGCCGGATGCAAAAAATCAAGCGGTAAAATCGGGCGTTGCCGGTTTTGGTGGGCCGTTGCGCGCGCTTTTTTCTTTACGGCTGTTTTTGTACTTTGAACCTGTCAACGATCTTTTGCAGGCCGCCGGCAAGATTTTTAAGTTCAAGTGCGCTTTTTTGAATGCTAGCGGCCCCGTTTGCCGTATCGCTTGCCGCCTTGTTAACCCCCTGAATGCTCGATGAAACCGTGGATAGTCCGTTGGCGGATTCTTTAACATTCCGGGCGATGTCGGTCGCGGCCCGGCTCGCGCCGCCGATAGTGCGGGCGATCTCATTCACCGTTGCGCTCTGCTGTTCAACCGCGCTCACAATGGTGTTTGATATCGAATTTATTTCGTCTATGACCTTGTTCACATCCTGGATCGCGTCAACCGCGGCGGTGGTATTTCCCTGCATCTCCTCGATCTGGCGGCTGACTTGCTCGGTTGCCTGTGCGGTCTGCTTTGCAAGCTCCTTGACTTCGCTTGCAACAACTGCAAACCCTTTGCCCGCCTCGCCGGCGGAGGCGGCCTCGATGGTTGCATTGAGCGCGAGAAGATTGGTTTTGTCCGCAATATCGTTTATTACACCGATTACCTTGCCTATTTCTTTTGAAGATGCCCCGAGTCGGTCTACGATGTCGCGGGTGGATTTGGTCTTACTATTGGCGGTGGCGGTGACCTGCGATTCTTGCTGACAGCTCTTCGCGACCTCGTTAAGGGACACACTCATCTCCTCGATGGCCGTGGCTACCGACGAGACCGAGCCCGACATCTTTTCGGCTGCGGCTGAAATGTTGTTGACATTTGCGATCGCCTGTTCGGTTGCGAGGGTGACCTTGTTGGACTGGACGGTCGTTTCCGCGGCGTTGGCGGCGAGTTGTGCGGACGTCGCGGAGAGTATGTCCGTTGAATCTGAAAGCGTGAGCGAATTGTCGGCCACTTTTTTAATAATATGGGAAAGTTTTCCGACAAACGTATTGAACCAGGCGGACAATTCGTCGATTGGATCTTTAATGCAACTCTGCATCACCGGACATTCATGGCAACTCTTGAGTTTCCCCGATAAAATAGATGGGCAATAAACGGTCCCCGGCGCGTTTGATCCTACCGTGTCCCAGCAACTTGCTTCTTTTCCGTGTTCGGGGCAATCTTTTTTTCCGCATTTTTTAATGGAGGAACAGTTTTTTTTTCGCATCGGGATTCTTCGGGTTAAATTGCCTTCGCCATCGGCGATGTCTTTCAGGGCCAGTGCGATGGAACCTATTTTATTAAATACGATCAGTTTGGTTATAAAAAAACATAAAAGCCCGACTACGCCTCCCGCAATAACGCATCCGGAAATAAAAAAAATCGCCATGCCCGGCTTAAAGGTCGTAAATATTATGGCATAAAGGGGGAAAACCATGCCGACCATAACGCCGAAACTGAGCATGCTGAATAAGGTTTTTTGCTGGGTGCTCATAAACATTTATCTCCTTCCGTCAAACGTTCCGGTATTGCCTTGAAGGACCTCATAGGTCCATAATTATATCGTTACAGTTTTGGAATTACCGCAGGTATTTTGGGCGGCAAGGGGCCGGACACGGCGAAAAAACTCTCACGCAAATTTAAATGATGAACTTTTTCGGATGGTTTAAAACGGCGCGTTTTGAGGCAGGGCCGGAAAAAATATTCGAACCTTGATATGTGGGAAAAGTGTCTTGCTAATCCACGATGAACGCCTGTCAATCCGCCGCCGCAAACGGCTATTATATTCCCGCCCCCATAAGCTATTTTAAAATAATTTCGTTGGAAAACAATAAATTATTGCGCGGAAACAGCAAGCAGCGCCGGATATGCCGATATCAATTAACCAGCATAATTCAGAAATTCAAAAAAAACTGGAAGTTTGGTCCAGGAAGCCGCTGCTGCGGAAAATTTATCATAAATTTTATCGGCAAGTTGCGGGTTTTGTTTACCATGGAGGCAAAGATGTCGTTGTTGAGCTTGGATCGGGGATCGGCAACATTAAGGAAGTTATTCCGGGTTGCCTGAGGACCGATTTATTTGCCAATCCCCGGATCGACCGGGTTGAGAATGCGTATTCACTTTCCTTTGCTAACGAATCGGTGTCAACCATAATACTCTTTGACGTGTTTCATCATTTACGCTATCCGGGGACGGCTTTAAAAGAACTTTTGCGGGTGCTTGAACCAAAAGGAAGAATAATAATTTTTGACCCTTTTATCAGCGTATCGGGGTTTTTTATTTATGGCTTTTTTCATCACGAACCGATAGGATATGCAAGACGAATTGAATGGTTAGCTCCGGAAGGATGGGATTACCAAAACGACGGATATTATGCGGCCCAAGGGAACGCAACTCGCATTTTTGCGGCCAAAAAGTATGCCCCCTTGCTGCACGATTGGAAAATTATAGATTGCAAAAAAATGGCGGCATTTTCTTATGGTGCTTCCGGCGGTTATTCTGGCAAACAATTATATCCGGAAAAATTGTATTCCGCCATGACTATGCTTGACATGATTCTTGACAAATTGCCGTTTTTATTCGCGACGCGCTTGTTGCTGGTGTTAGAGGCCCGCAGGCGCGAGATAAATTTTTGACAGTTTTTCCCGATAGGAGTCCAAATTTTCCAAGGCCGGCGTGCCGTTTACATATTGACACTGCGCGCAAGCGGCAATTTGGTCTTTACGGCCGGAAATGTGCAGCTTTCTGAACTCCCTGTATTTTTCCCCATTCCAGATTTCTTCGATGGTGTTATTGTTGATATCGCCGATGACGGTTCCATGACTCCAGTCCACGCAGCAAACGGAGACGGCCCCGTTACTGTTAACGGACAATTTGGAAAACGGGTCCGGGCAAACGAGTTGGTCGTGGATTTTGGTTACGCCGTCCATGCCGGTTGCGGGGTGTTTGCCTAAGGTAAAGTCTTTTTTTGCGGAATCGGCCCAACCCATTAAAGAATCGATTCTGACCTCGTTGCAAATACCCTTAAAATCGTTTTTGAATTTATCGAGTTCCCGCTTGGAAAGCCCGGTATCCGTAATTTTAACCAGCAAAAACAAGGGGCTGTTTACTTGCTTTTTAATATCATGCAAGGTTCTTACGTTTTGAAGGATTCCTTCGTAGGTAATCTCAGCGTTACAAATGTTTTTATATCCTTTTGTGTTAACGTGTTCAATGGATATTCTTATAAGATCTAAGCCGCAGGTTGCCAGATCTTTGGCCGATTCTTTGGCAATTAATGAACCGTTGGTTGTGGTTGAAATGGAATTGGCGACTTGGCGCTTTTTCGCATAGCGCACCATAGCGCAAAAAGCGGAATT
>JAQUMP010000477.1 GCA_028718065.1 Chitinivibrionales bacterium
CCCCGCAGGCCTATTCGGCCGCAGCCGCGGAAGCAGCCCCGGCTTCGGACAACAACGATGAATTTTACTTTACATCTGCGAATACCGAACGGCCGCGCAGAAAAATAAAAAAACCGGTGAACCCGCGCAAACAGCAGCAGGGATTTTTCTCCCGGCTTTTTAACCGCAGTAATCCGGAATAACCATTCATGGTTCTTTACGAACGTTGCGTCCACCAATTGAATGCCATTTTAGCTCAATTAGTGGAAAAATCGGAGGTTGTCTGCGCGGTGCTCATCGGCCGCGACGGACAGGTCATCACCGGCTGCGGCGATCTGCAACGTTTCAGCATTACCTCTCTGGCGGCGCTGGTGGCCGCTACCTATGCCTCGACCAAAACCATCGCCCAGATGCTGGGCGAAGAAGAGTTCAACACCCTGTTCCATCAGGGCAAGGAACTGCATATCAATATCACGAACGTCGGCGAAAAAGCGATCCTGGCGACAATTTTTAACAATCGTTGTTCGTTGGGGGTGGTAAAATATTTTGCCGAAATCTACAGCCCGCAATTGGGGACCACGCTCACGAACGAAGCGGATGAGTAGAAATTAAGCGGTCTTCAAAATAACTCTTTCCTTTTGCCTTGTATTTTAATTGGCTTTGCATTGCAGAAAAAATTGCCGCTATGGTCTTAGACATTTCCATAATCGCCGCCTGTCTGCTGCTCATCCTCGCCAGTTGCGCCATTTTTGTGAATGCCATCGAAATTTTCGGCAAGCTTTTTAATTTACATCAGGGAATAATCGGAAGCGTCCTGGCGGCGGTAGGCACGGCCCTGCCGGAAACGATTATCCCGGTTATCGCCATAATATTTACAAAAGGTGAGAACGCGAATGCGATCGGGATCGGGGCGATCGCCGGCGCCCCCTTTATGCTGGGAACGCTGGGTTTCTTTATTACGGGCGTCGCCGTAATCGTTAATACGGTCCTTGGCCGGCGCAGCATCGTTATGAATGCCGATGTTGCCGTCATCGCACGGGACCTGACCTTTTTTCTTATTTTCTACGGCATCGCCGTAGGCGCCTCATTGCTTACCAACATACCCTTTGCCAAGGCGATCATTGCACTTGTTCTCCTGCTTTCCTATGGGCTTTATTTAAAATGGACTTTCGGCGGCAAAGGCGAAGCCGTCGAAAACGTCGACGTTCTGTATCTCAGCCGTTTCTTTAAAGCGCCGCAAACTTTTTTTTGGGTCATGACCCAGTTGCTTTTTAGTCTCGCCCTTTTGGTGGCCGGGGCGCACTTTTTTATTATTTATATTCAGGAAATTTCTTTTACGCTGGGAATTTCGCCCCTTATCCTTTCGCTTCTGATTACGCCGATCGCCACGGAACTGCCCGAAAAACTTAATTCCATTATCTGGATCGGCAAGAAAAAAGACACCCTGGCGCTCGGCAATATTACCGGCGCAATGGTTTTTCAGAGTTGCTTTCCGGTGGTGTTCGGCATGCTTTTTACGCCGTGGAACTTAAAAGGCCAGACCATGCTCTCGGCGGTACTGGCACTCTTGTCGGGGCTAACCGTTTTGCTCTGGATCAGGCTGCGGAAAGCTTGTAACCCCTTTCTGCTTCTGGCAGGGGGCCTTTTCTACGGCATTTTTATTGCGCATTTGATTTTTGTAAAGAAATGGTAATGTTCCGGTGACCCTAAAACGGGCTGAGCGCTTTCCAGGGCGCCTTGCCCTTATGGCTCGGCCGCCAGACAAACCGGCAGGTTTTGCAGCGGATCCGGCGCCGTCCCTGTAGAGTGCGCACCGGGCTGAAAAAAAAGGGATCGTAATACTCTACCGCGCCCCCGCCGCATTTGGGACACACCACCTGCGGCCCATTCCAGAAATCATTCCAAAGCTGCAAGAAAACGACCCGGCGCGTATTGGGCTCGCGTTGACGTTTGCGTTCATGCGAATGGTGCGACATAGGGTTTATCCGGGCTAAACGACGGGCGTCGGTAAAAACAATTGGGTATAGGTGCGTTCGGCAAAAAGGTCGGTCATGCCGGCGATATAATCGGTAATGATGCGCCAGAGCGGCGTGGTATCGGTGTAGCTCGTGTTTTTAATAAAATGAAAAAACGTTTCCAGGGCCGGGATCTCGCGCACCAGCTCCTGGGAAACGTCCGCATTCCTGCCGCGCTCGGAATTTTCCAGTATTTTTTTAAATTCGTAAAAGAGCGCTTCGATGACATGGTCCGATTTCTGCGAGGTGCGCTGCACCTGCGGGTGCCGGTAAATATATTGGTAATTAAAATCCCGCAGCTTTTTCATGAGATCAAAGGTCCCCGCGCTCATCTCGATGGCGTCTTTGTCGATGCTGCAGCCGATGATGTCGTTTACAAATGCGCCAATGATCGCGCCGTTTTCGGTGCCCAGGTTGCGGGCGAGATCGGCGGGGATGTCCACCTTTTTTATGAGCCCGGCCTTAATGCCGTCTTCCAGGTCGCGGCCCAGATAGGCGATTTTATCGGCCATGCGCACTAAGCATCCTTCCAGCGTCGCCGGAAAAACATCGCGTTTTTTTATTTTTTCCAACTGTTTCAAGTCGCGCTGCCGGTCGGGCGCCACGACGCGCTCAAAGCTTTCGCCGCAATGCGCCACAATGCCGTCGCGCACCTCGTAGGTAAGGTTGAGTCCGCTGCCGTAGTTGGTGAGCGTGTCCACCACGCGCAGGCCGTGCAGTTCGTGCATAAAACCGCCGGCCACGCCTTCGCGCCGGCAGACCGCATCGAGCATGCGTTCGCCCGCATGGCCGAAGGGCGGATGGCCCAGATCATGCGCTTTGGCGATGGCGTTGATAAGGTCCAGATTAAGATTTAAACAGCGGCCGATGACCGAGGCGATACTTGACACATGCAGCACATGTTCCATGCGCGTGCAGATATGGTCGTTGTTGGGCGAAAGAAAAACCTGGGTCTTGTGTTTGAGCCGCCGGAAGGGCGGCGAATGCAGGATGCGGGTCTCGTCGCGCGCAAATTCCAGCCGGAAGGGATCGCTTTTAAGCGGAAATTTGCGGTTGGGCGCCGTGCCGCTGCGGGCGGCAAAGGGGCTTAATTTTTCTTCGGCCTCAAGCAGTATTTTCCGGATATCGGCGGAGGTTTTCATCGGCTTTCCATGCCCTGCGGGCGGTCGTGGCCCAGAAAATCGAACACGAATTTACGCTGGTCGCAGGTATCGAGCGCCGGGCGGCATTTACAAACGGTTTCGATGGCGCTCTCGCCGCCCACTAAAAAATATTTGCCGACGATGCAGGCGAGCAGAAGACCGGTGCGGCCCACGCCGGCCCGGCAATGCACGCACACCGGCCGGCCTTTTTCCACATGGTAAATGGCCGCGCTCACCATGCTGGAAAAGGCGGCAAGATCGTCGGGAGTTTCAAAATCCTTGATGGGAAAAAGAATCCACTCAAGGCCGGCGCGCCGGCACAGATCCGTCCAGCTCGATGCCGCGGATTGCAGGGAAATAAGGCAGCGCACGCCTTGACC
>JAQUMP010000478.1 GCA_028718065.1 Chitinivibrionales bacterium
TACGCCTAAGATTATTAAGCATCTGCGGCGGCATCCGGGTGGACTCTTCTTGGTGTGTTTTGCCCAGAGCGGGATTGCCGGCGCTTTTCCAGATTTCGGCGCCGTCCGACAGGTTCACGGCATACACGTTTTTATCAAAGTCGCCCGGCGCAAAAAATACGACGCCGCTTTCGATCGCGGGGGTCGAAAGATACGATGTGCCTGTTGTCAACTTAGCCCACAGGACCCGCCGGTCGGCAAGCGCGACGCCGTATAAATAGCCGTCGTTGCCGCCAAAGGCGGCCAAAGGGCCTTCCACCGCGGGCGAAGAATACATGGGCTGGCTAAAAAAGAGCGACCAACCGCTTTCGGTTTCGCCCGCGCGATACTTTGCAAAACTATTGTACGGCGGGCCCACCAGCGTTAGCACCGTGCCGTCCGAAAGCACCGCCGGAGAAGAAAGCTGCACGCCGGCCACCAGTTCGTTTCGGCTTTCCCCGGTTGTTTTATCTAAAATGTAAATGCGCCCGTCGCGGCAGCCCACCACCAGCGAATCGCCGAAGATAAAGGGCGATGAATCCACCCAACCGTAAACTTTTTTTTGCCACTTAACGACGCCGCTGAGCGCGTCGAGCGCGTAAATCGTGCTGTCGCGGCTGCCGAAGTAAACGGTATTACCGGCCACCGACGGCGACGAAACCACGGCGCCCACGGGCCCAAAGCGCCAAAGCGGTTTACCTTCCGGCAAACCGACCTTTTCTGCCGTAAAGCCGGTGCGCTGCAGGTTGCCCCGGAACGCCGGCCAATCGGCGGCGTGGCTTACATTGCAGAGAATAAGAATGAGTATTATTTTTGTATTGTTCATAAGTAAATTTATTGTTTTTGCCGGATTTCTTGACCTCTCCCCGCACTTCGTGCGACCCTCTCCTGCCAGAGAGGGTATTATTTTTATCTTCATTGAACTCCCGTGCTGCCCGCTCAACGAAAAGCCAAAAATCTCACCTAAAACATCATGCGGGATAGCTGTCGTCAGTCCATAAAATTCTTAATTCTTTTTTTATCATTGCGTTGCAAAACAATGCATATCTCCCGCATCGGTCCCAAAAATCACCTGCTTGGTGGCCGAGGTTATATCGATCCACGGGCCGCAGGTGGCATTGCCCGAAGCGCTCACATAGGGCCAGTTGGTCCCCAGAACTTGCGTCGAGGCATAAATGCAAAAATATTGGCCGTTGTCCCGGCCGAAATAAAGGTATCCGTTGTAAGGCACCGGCCCCGAATGCACCGTGGCGCCCGCGGGATAAGTCCAGCTTATTTCACCGCCGCCCGAGGCGCCGGGACCTTTGTCGTTTATGCACACCACGTTGCTTCCCGCCGCCACGTAAATTTTGGCGGCATTGTAATCCACAAAAGGCGCGCCGGTAATGGTGCTTGACAACTGCACATAATACGGCGACGGCCAGTAGGCGGTGGCAAGGCTCGTCACATTGCGCGTATAAAGTTTGTCCGCGGCGGGGGCGGCATAAATGGCCGCGCTCGTTGCATAGAGCGGAAAATTGATGCTGTCGCCGCATCCGGTGGTAAAATTCTGGCTGTTGGTGCCGTCACCCTGGTCGAAGCGTGAAATAATACCGGTCGTGGTCCCGGCCAGCACGTAACCGCTCATGACCACGATATCGCCCTTGATGCAGGCGTTCGGCGCGTTTGCGGACCAATTCTGAACGCCGGTGGAAAACTTGCGCATGCTCAGGGTGTTGTTGTCGAGCAGCACGTACACGGCGGTATCGGACACGTCCACGTACGGCGTGCCCGGATTGGCGCCCAGCGCCTGGCTCCAGGTCGTGGCGGCAACGTCGGCGTTGCGGTACATGGTTTGTCCTTGACAATAAACAATGTTATAGGTCGACCCGATATAATCGTACGAGGGTGTGCCGCAAGCGCCGGTGCCGGAATTATACGACCAGGCCGTAAGGCCGGAGTCAAGTCTAAGGGCATACAGGGTATTGCCGCCGGCAACGTAAATGCGCGAAGCGCCGATGGCCGCGCCCTTGACATTCGTTAAATCGTTGCGCGACCAGCGCACCGTGGGCTGCACCGTGGTGGAAAAGCTCCAATTGGTGTTGCCGCCCGCGTTGCGCGCGTTTGAGGCCACGCCCGTGGCGCTTGAGGCGGTGCTTAAGCTGCAGACCGCATAATTGGCCGTGAGGGAATGGGACGCGCCCACGTTGGCATACCAACGCGAACTCCCTTTTAACTGAATGGAATCGCCCGCCTTGCCCGCGAAGCTGGCATCGGAGGCCGAGGTTATGGTCACACCCCCGATGTTGGCAATCGAGGCGGCACCGCCGTTTGTCAATGAAAAATTACCTGTTGTCGTGGTAACGTTTTTTGCATTAAAATTAAGGATGCCGTTATTCTGCGTAAAGCTTGCGCACTGGAGATTGGCCCCGAGCGCGAGCGTACCCGCGCCGGAGTGCTCGATATCAAAATAAACTTTAGCAGGGTCCACCGTCAGCGTCTGCGTTTTGCCGGTGGCGGCCGTAAACCTGAGGACGCCCGAACCGGCCGTTACGGCGCCGATGGTGGCCAGATTGGCATTGCCTGAAACGGCGATATCGCTGGAACCGATATTGACCGTTGCGCCCGAATTGCTGAAGTAAAGCGTATCGATGATGTGCGAAAGCGCCGTGCCGAAGTTAAAGGTCCCGCTGTTAATAATTCTAAAAACATTGCAAACCAGCGGATAGGTGCTCACGGTCACGGCGCCGGTGCTGTTCATGAGCACGGTCGGCAGGGTATCGTTAAACCGCGGCACCAGCACGATGGAACTGTTGGGATTAAGCTCCAGCGTGCCGGTGCCTTTATTGATATCCCCACCGGAAGTAAAGGTCGCGTTCCCTGAAACAATAAGTTTGTTTGCGCCGAAGCTGAAGGTTCCCGTGTATCCGGAAGTAAATGATAAGGTTTTTACGCTTGCGTTAACGTCAAGATTGCAGGCCACGTTGCCGCTTTCAAAACTGGCGATATCACCGGCTCCGGGCGGTGCGCCTACGGATGGAGACCAGTTTCGATAATCGGACCAGTTCGAGTTTTGGGTCCCGGTCCAGATATAGGCAAACTTCCAGTTGGTGTTGTTTCCGCCGTTGTCGGCCGGGGCGGCATACCCGTATGGATTAGTGACAATGCTGTGGGCGATGGTATCGAACGAGGCGTTGAGCGTTCCGGCCACGGTAATGGTCCAATTGGTGTTCGCGGCCATGCGCAGCCGGTTGGCGTCGGCGGTGGCGGTCCCGTTTAATACGGCATTGCCGGCCACGACAATGGTAACGCCGCCGAGATTGGAAATTGTTGAGTTAGTGCCGTTGGTAATGGAAAAATCGCCGCCGGAGGTCGTGGTCACGTATTTGGAATTAAAATTGAGCGGCCCCGAGGAATTGGAAAAACTGAGCATCTGGATCGGGTTGCTGCCGGTGGCGCCGTCCAATTTGAGCGTGCCTGCGCCGGTGTGCGCAATATTCGGGTAAATGGGCGGAACC
>JAQUMP010000479.1 GCA_028718065.1 Chitinivibrionales bacterium
TAGCGGTCGCGCGGATTTTTTCGTTGCGGTCTTGCACCAACTGGGCGACAAGGTCCCTGATCTTGGGGTTTTTTTTGAGCAGGCCGAGGATCTGAATGGCGCGCACGCGCACCGTGTCGTCGTCGCTGTAGATGTCCTTGGCGATTTCGTCGATGATTAACGGATCGAGCGATTCCATGAGAATGCCGAGTTTTTTGCGGATATCGGCGTGGAGCTTGTTAAAATGGGCGATCAGGTTGGCGCGGATAAGGGCGCAGGCGGCATCGATGGCAATGGTCCGAATGTGCGGACTGGGGTTCTTGGCATGCACCAGTACCGCTTGTAAATCGGTGAGCTCGCCCTCGTCGCCCAGGACCCGCAGGCTGGCGATGATGGTATCGGCGTCGGGGGATATTACGTTTTTTCGGGCAAGGGCGATATTCATAGTTTCTTTTTGGCGCTCGCGATCAGGTCGCGTAGCCTAGCGGCCTTTTCGAATTCCAGATTAGCGGCCAGGGCGTGCATACGGCGTTCCAGCTCCGCAATGGTAAACCCGTTCCCGGCATCGCCGCCTTTGCGCCGCGCGCCGCGCTCGGAGGGCGGGTTTTCCGTTAATGATAACGCCGCCGCCGCCGTTTCGTCAAGGGTAACCATGGATTGTTCGATGCTGCGCTTAATGGTCTGCGGCACGATGCCGTGCTCAAGGTTATACTGCACCTGTTTTTCGCGCCGGCGATTGCATTCGTCAATTGCTTTGCGGATGGAAGCCGTGATCGTGTCGGCATAGAGGATAATGGCGCCGTCCACGTTGCGCGCGGCGCGGCCGGCGATCTGGATAATGGAGCGGTAGGAACGCAAAAAACCCTCCTTGTCCGCATCCAAAATGGCCACCAGGGCAACTTCAGGCAGGTCCAGGCCTTCGCGCAGCAGGTTGATGCCCACCAGGATGTCGAATTTTCCCAGGCGCAGGTTGCGCAGGATTTCCGGGCGCTCGAGCGTGTCGATCTCCGAATGCAGGTACTGCACTTTAAAATCGAGCCCGGCAAGGTAGTCCGTGAGGTCCTCGGACATTTTTTTGGTGAGGGTCGTCACCAGCGCGCGGTGCCCCTTTTTTACGGTCACGCGCAATTGTTCTATGAGGTCGTCAACCTGGTTGCGCGCCGGACGCACCTCGAGCGGCGGATCGATCAGACCGGTCGGGCGGATGACCTGTTCCACGAAAACGCCGCCGCAGCGCTTTAATTCGTAGTCGGCGGGCGTGGCCGAAACATACACGGTATAATCGGTGAGCTCCTCGAACTCGTTAAAAACGAGCGGCCGGTTGTCCAGCGCGCTCGGCAGCCGGAAGCCGTGTTCCACGAGCGTGGTCTTGCGGGCGCGGTCGCCGTTGTACATGCCGTTTACCTGCGGGATTGTCACGTGCGACTCGTCGATGATGGTCAGGAAGGGGCGCTTGAAAAAATCGATCAGGCAGTAGGGCCGGCTGCCCGACGGACGGCCGTCCAAAACACGGGAGTAATTTTCGATGCCCGAAACAAACCCCACCTCGCGCAGCATCTCCATGTCGTAATTGGTGCGCTCCTCCAGGCGTTGGGCCTCCACCAATTTATTGCGGGCCTTAAAATCGGCCAGTTGGTTTTCCAGCTCGTGGTAAATCTGGCCGATGGCCGCCTCGGTGGAAACGCGCGAGGCCACAAAATGCCGCGCCGGGAAGATAACGATGTCGTCCAGCACCTGCAGAGTGTTGCCGGAAACGGGATGGATGCGGCTGATGCGTTCCACCTGGTCGCCGAAGGTTTCAAAGCGCACGCCGGTTTCGTCGTAGGCCGGCATCAGGTCCACGCTGTCGCCGCGCACGCGGAAGGTGCCGCGGCCCAGGGCCGTGTCGTTGCGGGTGTAGCGCATGTCAACCAACCGCGCGAAAAATGCGCGGCGGTCAAGCTGCATGCCGCGCTCGATTTTAAAGCTTGCCGCCGCGTATGATTCCGGCGAGCCGATGTTATAAATGCAGGAAACGCTGGCCACGATTATCACATCGCTGCGGCTTAAGAGCGAACTGGTGGCTTTAAGACGCAGGCGGTCGATTTCGTCGTTGATCTGGGAATCTTTCTCAATGTACGTGTCGCTTGACGGAATATAAGCTTCGGGCTGGTAGTAATCGTAAAACGAAACAAAATATTCCACGGCGTTTTGGGGGAAAAAAGTTTTAAATTCGTTAAAGAGCTGGGCGGCGAGCGTTTTGTTGTGCGAAATAACCAGCGTAGGCATCTGGATCTGCTGGATCACATTGGCCATGGTAAAGGTCTTGCCGGAACCGGTTATGCCGAGCAGGGTCTGGTTTTTAGCGCCCTTTCTAATGCCCGAAACGAGTTGCTCGATGGCTTGCGGCTGGTCGCCGCGGGGCGTAAAATCGGAGGCAAGTTTAAACTGCATGTCCAAAAAATATATCGGAGCAGGCGGGCCATACCGTCTCTTTCCCTTGTTTTTTTTTCCCATACCAATTAATTTATGAGCGGAGGTAACCATGAAAAAACTAATGATTGCGGCAATTGCCTGTTGCGCCCTGTTTTCGGCGGTCTTTTCGCAGGAACCTAAAGCATCCCAACCCACGCACTATTTCCTTGGCCCCACCCCGCAGGTAAATAATCTCTACGATTTTGTCTTTAGCCTGCACGAAATTTCGCTGGGACTAGGTTCCGGCCTTCAGGTTCAGGCCTCATTGCTCGACAATATCGCGGGCGTTGATCTTGGAATAAAATATGCCTTAAGTCCTACGATGGCTCTTGGCGGGGGGCTTGCGCATAGTCTTGTAGACGCGGGGAACTGGTGGCACAACGACTATTATTATAATTATCCCGATTTCTACGGACTGGGCGCCTTTCTGGCCTGCGGTCTTGCAAATTCAAAAAACCTCCAGATGACCATAACGCCGAATGTCCAGATCAACGGCTACGGCATCGGGGTCGGGGGAATTTTTTCTTTAATGTCAACTCCTGCGCCCGTCTGGTCGCTCATCGGCGAGGGGTCCTTTTCCTTCGTTATACCCGCTCCGTTTGTAAATTTTATTCTTGATGGCGGATTGCGTATTCATCCGCCGCAGATCCCGTTTTTATCGTTCGATCTGGGACTTGCTTTCGATTGGTGGGCGGGACCGGATCATTATAGTTATATGGGCGCCTCATTCAATCCCGTTCATCCGCAGGGGTATTCGATTTCGCCGTATTTCGACTTTATTCTGGCGTTTGCGTTTAATAAATAGCGATGCAAATAGATCACAAACGTCCCATGAACCGACCAGAAAAGCCTTTGTTCTTATTGTCAATTATCCTTATAGTATAACTCCGGCGCGGCAGGTTGTTTATACGAGCGAGTACCGCGTCGCTTATATCGTTATTAATTGACAATACGCAACGTCCTGCCACGTCGTACACGCCAACGGATCTTATGGTAACATCACTGCCCAGCAAAAAAATCCCGGCAAGGCGACTCCGGGGAATCGCGGGTTTAGCCGAAAATACGTTTAGATCGGAAG
>JAQUMP010000480.1 GCA_028718065.1 Chitinivibrionales bacterium
CAGACTCATGCCGGTGTTCTTGTGCTCCTGCAGCGCCATGAGCAGTTGCTCATTGGTAATGAGCCCCTGGGCCACCAGAATTTCGCCGAGTTTTTTTCTGCGCCGCTGCATCATAAAAATCTGTTCTCTTTAAGAAACATGGTCCCACCCGAGCATGGTCTGCGACCGGAGTTTTTTAGTTTTATGCACCGCCACAAATCCGCCCTTTGCATCGGTAAATCGGCCGATGCGCCGCACCCCCGCAGCCAGGCGCCGGCCCAGCGACTTCGCGGCAAAACGCTTATCGGCCGCAAAGAGCAACTGGTAATCCTCTCCCCCGCCAAAAAACCACCTCAGCCAATCATGGCCGGTTTCATGGCCTAATTGTACCATTGCGGACGAAGGAAAATTAGGGGAAATATCAAGAATCAGCCCCAGCTTATTTTCATAACATAAAGTGCGGCACTCTTTACCGACCCCATCGGAAACGTCGATAGCGGCATGCACCAAGCGGTTTTTAAGAAGGGCCCGGCCAAGCGCAAGCTGCGGCACGGGGCGAATATGCGCCTTTACAAGGGAACGGTACCGCACAGGAACGTTGTTTCTGCCCCAGCGTTTAAGGGCGGCGCGCCCTGCCGCGGATTCTCCCGGACAACCGCTCACCCATAAAGAATCGCCGCGCTTAATCCCTCTGCGGCGCAACGGGCGTAAAGGCCGCGAAAGCGTTCCCAGGAGCGTAATCGCAATAATCCAGCATGGTCCCGCGGCAATATCGCCGCCGACAATGGGAAAACGCCACTGTTGACAGGCACGATAAAAGCCGGCATAAATCTTTTTAAAATCAGCGTTAACGGACCCCTTTTTCCCGGGAAAAACCACCTGCACCAAAGCCGCATCCGGCGTTGCGCCGGCGGCCGCGCAATCGCTTAAGTTGGTGACCATGGCCCGGTATCCTATTTCGTCAAGGTTCATATAGGACAGCGAAAAATGGACATTCTCCACGGCCGTATCGACGGTAAGAACCTGTCTTTCTCCTGCGGAGTTTACCCGCAGCGCCGTATCGTCTCCGATGCCGAAAGGATAGCGCCGGGACGGGGTAAAATTAAGCAGCGGCTTTAAATCGTTAAGCAATTTAAATTCATGCGAAGGGAATTGCATTAATTGTCCGGGAAAATCTTGAATAAAAACAATAGCAAAAGCAAGCATTGGAAAGGGCTCACCGCCCTTTATATCCGGTAAGGAAAATGCTTATTGTAGCTAAAAAATTCAACTACAGAATAAAAAAGCAACCTTCCAGACATCACGCTTGAATAACTGGAACCAATCTACTATCTTCTCAGAACGCTTAAGATATAAAATATAAATTTAAAAAAAAGGAATAATTCATATGAGATCTCAAAAACTGATCGTCGGCATCGGCTCGGCACTCGTTGATATTCTGCTTCAGGAGAGTGAGGAATTTTTAGCGCAATCCGGGGGAGCCAAAGGCGGCATGACCCTGGTAGACAGCGCCTTTATTGATGGGCTGCTCGAAAAATCGACCGAAAAACCCTCAATCGTTCCCGGCGGATCGGCCTGCAATACCATCCTCGGCATTGGCATGCTCGGCGGCAGGGCGCGCTTTGTAGGCAAACGCGGCAACGATCATCTGGGCGACCTGTTTGAAAAGGGGCTTATTAAACATTCCGTGGAACCCCTGCTCGGCCGCAGCGCCTCCCCCACCGGCCGGGTATTATCCGTAATCACGCCCGACGCCCAGCGCACCATGTCAACGTTTCTGGGCGCTTCGTCCGAATTTGCGCCCGATGAAATCACCCCGGCCACCTTCGCCGGAGCGGGCTTGGTGCATATCGAAGGCTATCTGCTTTTTAACGAGGCCCTTATTATTGCTGCCTGTAAAGCAGCGAAGCAGGCTGGGGCGCTCGTTTCGCTGGACATGGCCAGCTTTACGGTGGTAGAACAAAAAAAAGATATTCTGAACGCACTCATTGACAAATATATAGATATTTTAATCGCCAACGAAGACGAGGCCGCCGCCTTTACCGGCCTGCGTGACGAATCCGCGGCGCTGCAGGCCTTGTCGCAAAAAGCAAAAATCGCCGTTCTTAAAGTGGGCAAGCGCGGCAGCTTTATCGCCCACCAGGAAAAAACCATTCGCGTTGACCGCATGGGCGACGGCTCCGCCGTGGATACCACCGGCGCGGGCGATTTATGGGCGGCCGGTTTTCTGTATGGTTATATCAAAGATTATCCGCTGGAGCAGTGCGGCAAAATCGCGGCCGCGTGCGGATATGAGGTGTGCCAGGTCATCGGCGCGCAGATCCCGGCCGAAGGCTGGAAGAGGATTAAAGAGAATTTATAATCTATCGCTCTTGCCTCTTTTTACTTTTTAATATATACTTTAAATATGCAAGGTATATTTAAAGCATACATTAGATATTTGCAACGCATTGTCGCGCAGGAAATAAGCCACGGCAACTCTCTTATTATTTTTGGTCCCCGGCAAGTAGGCAAAACCTGGTTGGTCGAAAAATGCCTGGAAAAAAGCAAAAATATTTTGGCCCTTCCCTTTCAGATCCCTTCGGTGCGTCAAACATATGAAAAAGATCCCTCGGCGCTTATTCGCATTCTTGGAGCTTCGCAGGAAAAAAACATCGTGTTTATCGATGAGGCGCAGAAAGTGCCTGCCATATTCGATGTTGTACAATATGTGATCGATAAAAAAATGGCGATCGTGGTCCTGACCGGTTCTTCGGCCCGAAAGCTGCGAAGAAAAGGAGCGAACCTTTTGCCGGGACGGGTAAAAAACCTTCGCCTTGATCCATTGACGTGGGGTGAAATGGGCTTGGCCGGCGCATCGCATATTCCGGAGTTGGCAATAGAGAATCTGCGGCAACCCCATGATTTTTCTTTTCGGGACTCACTTATTTTCGGGAGTTTGCCGGGTATTACCATGCAACGACAGGAAGATCGGGCCGGTTTTTTACGTTCCTATGCCGAGTCCTATCTGGAGGAGGAGATTAGGGCCGAAGCGCTCAGCAGAAACATCGGTGCGTTTTCTCGGTTCCTTGAACTGGCGGCGAATGAATCCGGTACCGCGCCGAACTTGTCCAAGCTTTCAATGGAGAGCGGCGTGAGTGTCCCAACTGTCAAGTGTTTTTATGCGGTGCTCGAAGACACGCTGGTGGTTGAGCGCGTTGATCCGTACCTTAAAAACGCGCGCAAAAGGATTCTTTCGACGCCTCGTTATTATTTTTTTGATACGGGAGCACGTAATGCGCTCGCGCGCATGCCGCTGGAGTCCGGGCTCGTGAACGCTCAAAAGGGAACGCTGTTCGAACATGCCGTCATGCTCGAAATCATCCGCCGCGTTCGAATGAATGGGGCGCGCCATCGCGTCTGTTTTTGGCGCACCGGCGCCGGGGCCGAGGTCGATTGTGTCCTTGACTGTGGAGATAATGCAATACCGATTGAAATAAAGTCTACCGCACATGTTTCGCGCGGGGATGCTTCGGGCGTTGCGGCTTTT
>JAQUMP010000481.1 GCA_028718065.1 Chitinivibrionales bacterium
GAGCATCCTTTGTTTTTTTTGTAATGGGGAAAATCTGGATGTTTACCTGAAAAGCACGGTCGGGGCCCGGCAATTCTTCGGCCAAAGCCATAAGCGATTTGCGGTATTGAGCGGTCATTTCGCGCAACTGGTCAAGGCTTTCTTCCGGAATCGTGATGGTGACGGTCGAGACATCCCGGTTTTTTTTATCCATGCGCCGGATCGCAGCTTCGCCCTGCCGCAGCATTTCGAGCTGGTATCCGGCAATCGCCTGGGATTCCCACTTTTCGCCGGTTGACAAGTGCTCATCGGTAACCGTAAGCGCGCCCGCTTCGGTGTGCCGTATCAATCCCAGCCGCTTAAGAAGCTCAATGGATTCCCTGGCTTGATGCTCGCTGATCGCCGGCTCGCACAGCGCCGCGATAGCGGCGTAATCGGCCGGCCGCGGTTGCATTTGGATGAGCGACCAGACCGCGGAATAATACCATTTTTGGAAGAATTCATATTGAAAAGGCTCGATGTTCCGGCTCTTGACGCCGGAGATTTTTAACAGCTTTTCCAGAAAGACCTTGCGCTGGGCATCGCTTTTGGCCTTGTTAAAATTCACCAACGCTTCAAAATAAACGGCCTCCCGGCAGGAGAGTTTGCAGACCTTTACGAATGCGTCGATTTTTTTAACGCTTATGTGCAGCGTCCCCTGCAGAACGCGTATTAAAAAACCGCTGTCCATCCCTACGGCATGCCCGATAAGCCGCAAGGAATAATAGGGCATCTGCCGCTTCTTTTCGAGATAGAAGTCGTTCAGGTATTTGCGGTAATCAAAATAGTCAAAGATGGACAGCATGATAATAATATACGATAAAAAATCAATTTTAGCACAAATAAATTCATTTTTTGTTGATATTATATACAACATGATTATATTAAAAATCAATAACTTAAATACCATTATGTGCTATTATTAAATTACATATTATCATCACAATACCAAGCAATGCAAAGCCGCATGAAATTTAACGCTCTTGGGACATGTGGAATCAGAGGACTAAAATGGATGGTTTAAATCAAAAAAATAACGCTCAGCCGAAAAAACCCTTGGCGCGGTCGAAAATCCCCTCCGGCTTGTTGTCCAGCTCGGCCAATTTTTCAAAAAGCTCGCGCTGCTCCTTGCTCAGGCGCTCCGGCGTTTTTACGCGCACATGCGCCAGTAAATCGCCATGCTGGCCGCCGTGCAATTCCGGCAGACCCTTGCCGCGCAGGCGGAATATTTTTTCGCTTTGTGTTCCGCCGGGAATTTTAAGGCTTACCTTGCCGTCAAGCGTATCGATGGTTTTAGAGACTCCCAGCGCCGCTTCGGCAAAGGTAATGTCTACGTTGCAAACAAGATCGATGCCGTGCCGCTCAAAAAGGGAATCGGGCGTCTCTTTAATAACCACGATCAAATCACCTTCGGGACCGCCGTTCGGACCAACATCACCCTTGCCTTCCACCGTAAGGTAATTGCCCTCGGATACCCCTGCGGGAATTTCGGCCGAAACCGTGGTTTCGGTTTGCACGCGACCGCTCCCCTCGCACTGGCCGCAGGGGTCGCTTACCGTGGAACCTTCGCCGCGGCATACCGGGCAAACGCTCTCCTGGATCACCTGGCCGAAAAAGGAATTGGCCACGCGCTGGACACGGCCACGGCCATTGCACTTGGTGCAGGTCGCCTTGCGGCCGCTCTTGGAGCCGCTGCCTTTACATTCGGGACAGCGGTCCTTGCGTTTTACTTTTATGGTTTTGGTTACGCCGCCGTTAATTTCGGCAAGCGTCAGGGGAATATGCACCTGTAAATCGTTGCCGCGCGTGCCGCCCCCGCCGCGCCGCGAGCGCCGGCCGCCGCCCATGCCGAACAGGTCGGAAAAAACCGAGTCGCCGCCGAAATCGTTCATAAAGGCGCGCAGGGCGTCGGAAAGATCGAAGCCCTGGCTGAACCCGCCGAAAGGGCCATAGCCGCCGCCCGAAGGCGATTCAAAGGCGGCAGTACCGAACTGGTCGAATTGGGACCGTTTCTTTGGATCTTTTAAAATTTCGTAGGCTTCGGTGGCTTCACGAAATTTTTCTTCGGCGCTTTTATCACCCGGATTTTTATCCGGGTGATATTTTAGCGCCAGCTTGCGGTAGGCTTTTTTAAGTTCTTCTTCATTTGCATTTTTGTCTACACCGAGTACTTCATAAAAGTCGCGTTTTGCCATGGTTTATTTATTTCCCATCGTCCACGACTTCAAAGTCGGCGTCTACGGGACCATCGCCTTTGCCATTATTAGGTCCGCCGCCGCCGGGGCCGCCTTTAGGCTGCTCATCATGGTGACCAGCGCCGTCGTTGCCGCTAAAACCCTGCGCGCCTCCTCCAGGACCGGCGGCGCCTGCCGCTCCCGCGCTGCCCTGGGCATGCTTGTACATTTCTTCGGCCATCTTGTGGCTGGCCTTTACAAGCGCGTCCATACTCGCCTTGATCGTGGCGGTATCGCCGCCCTTGAGCTTTTCTTTAAGGTCGGTCAGGGCGGAATTTATGGCCGCTTTGTCTTCGGCCGAAATTTTATCGCCCAACTCGCCCATGGTTTTTTCGGTCTGGAACACCAGTTGCTCGGCCTGGTTCTTGGTATCAACGGTTTCGCGCTCTTTTTTATCTTCGGCCGCGTGCGCCTCGGCGTCTTTGACCATGCGCTTGATTTCTTCTTCGTTAAGACCGCTGGAGGACTCAATGCGGATCTGCTGCTCCTTGCCCGTACCCAGGTCCTTGGCGCTCACTTTTAATATTCCGTTGTTGTCAATGTCAAAGCTCACTTCGATCTGCGGCACGCCGCGCGGCGCGGCCGGAATGCCGAGCAAATCGAACTTGCCCAAAAGCCGGTTATGCGAGGCCATTTCGCGTTCGCCCTGGTAAACCATGATCGAAACCGCGGTCTGGCTATCCGAGGCGGTCGAAAAGACCTGGCTCTTTTTGGTGGGGATGGTGGTGTTGCGCTCAATGAGCTTGGTCATGACGCCGCCCAGCGTTTCAATGCCCAGGCTGAGTGGCGTTACGTCAAGAAGCAAAACATCTTTTACCGCTTCGTCGCCGCCCAGAATCGCGCCCTGGATCGCGGCGCCCACCGCCACCACTTCGTCCGGGTTTACGCTCTTGTTGGGTACTTTTTTAAAGAGTTCTTCCACCTTGCGCTGCACGTTGGGCGAACGCGTGGCGCCGCCCACCAGAATGACTTCGTCGATGTCCTCCGGCGTTACCTTGGCGTCGGCCATGGCCTTGCGGCAGGGCTCCACGGTGCGGTCGACCAGATTTTGCGTGAGCGATTCGTACTTGGCGCGGGTTAGCGTCATGTCAAGGTGACGAGGCCCGGAAGCGTCGGCCGTGATAAAGGGCAGGTTTACCGAAACCTGCATGGCCGAACTCAACTCACACTTGGCCTTTTCGGCGGCCTCCTTGAGCCGCTGCAGGGCCATGCGGTCTTTGCGCAGGTCGATCCCGTTGCTCAC
>JAQUMP010000482.1 GCA_028718065.1 Chitinivibrionales bacterium
TTTTGAAACCATGCCGGTTTTGCCCGCCCGCCTGCAAAAATATGATTTCCTGCGGCCGGTAGGGTGGTGGCTCTCCGACGCCGATCATGTTTGATTTTGTGGCGGGGTTTTGGCGTGATGGGCGGGTGCATTAAAATGGACGGGGCTGCGCAGAACCGTTACGTAATAATGGGTGATTATCGCACTGGTAACGGACATGACAAAAGAGACAACGGCCATAATTATAAAGGCCCGTCCGCGGCGGCGCGCCTGCGCGCCGCGCACAATGTGCGTGTCGTGAATGACCTTTTGTCCCGGATACGGATAGGCTTGGTGTTTGAGCGTTTTTAGTCCAAGCCGCAGCAGATAAATGGCCGCGGGGACCGGCGCGAACAAGCACACCAGCAATGCCAGTTCCACGACGCCGATGGCCTGCATGATTTTAAGGGACCTCAGGTACTCTTTTCCCAGCGGAAGCCCGAACCGGAAAGCAAGCCAGCCCAGGACCAGAACAATCAGGTAGGCCAGAAAAAGGCGATTGCGATAGGCTTTGTCGACGCGGACGATATCATCCTGCGCGCCGATAAGGTTTTCTTTTTTAGGATCTTTGTTTAACGTATTTCTTCCAATTCATACTGGCTTGATCCGCCGCCGAGCTCCGCGAGGTCTTTGAGCATTAAATAAGGATCTTTCCCGTGGATTTTTTCGAACAGGTGCTTGCCTTTTTCGAGCGTGCGGCCTTTGGGCAGCCCCTGCGGCAGCAGGTTTTCGGTTTTTATGAGGTCCAGCGAAGCCGTGTCCACGGCGACCAGGTCGCTGCCGGCGAGTACGCCGATGTCCGGCACCAGGGCAGGAGTGCTCAGGCCCCAGCAGTCGCAGATGATCGTAATTGACAAAAGAAGATTGATAAAAAGCATGTCCTCCGGCGCGTGCTTTTTAAGGAAGGCGGCGGTGGTGGCCGCCATGCCGCGGGCGAAATCGCTAAACGCGCGGTTTTCGAGCGTAAGGGCGCCGGAGGGACAGATCATGATGCAGTGCTGGCAGTAGGTGCAGTTGTGAAAAAAGTGGCTTATGGAACGCGTCTCTTCATTCAGTTGAATGGCCCGTTTACTGCATTCGTTAAAACATTTCTTGCAGAAGGTGCATTTGGATTTGTCGTAGGCAATGCCGCCTTCAAGGGAATGGATCTTGCCGCGCGTGGCCGGCGACACCGCTCCCATAGCTATGTTTTTAAGGGCGCCGCCGAACCCGCAGGCGCCATGCCCCTTGACATGCGAAAAATCGATGAAAAAATCGCAGTCTACGGCCTCGCCGCTGAATTCGGCGAAATCGTACGACTGGTAACCGATTTTTTCTTTGTAAAGATATTTACGCGACGCTCCGAAGGTGGAGACCACTTCGCACCCTAAAACTTCGCGCGTGTAACCGCGCGCAATCCCGGTCTGCGGATCGTTGTCAAAGGCGCATATCGAACGCGCGCCGGCGTCTTTTAAGGCCTCCGCCAGCAGGCGCATAAAGAGCGGCGGAATCGTGGTATAGCCGGTCCCGCCGCCAAAATGCATCTTAATGCCCACGCTGCGGTCCTTGATCCGCTGTTGCGGAAGGAGCAGTTTGAGCATGCGGCCGAACTTGGCCGGTAACGTGCGCTCACCTTCGATACGGTCGAAGCAAACGTCGGCAAAGTAAACTTTGGAGGGGGTGGTGTTCATGGATTATCCTTTAGTTGTTAGTATGCGTGCGACCGCGGCCTGGTATCCTTTGTAAAGTTTTTGCGCCTGCGCCGGTTCCATCTGCGGCTTAAAGAGGCGCTCCACTGCCAGACTTTTGCAAATTTCGGCCCCTTCCCAAAGTCCGGCACCCACACCGGCGAGCAGCGCGGCACCCAGCGCCGTGGTTTCGATGTTTACCGGGCGCACCACGTCGCAACCCAGAATATCGGCCTGAAACTGCATTAAAAAATTATTCGCGGCGGCGCCGCCGTCGACCCTGAGCGAAGCAAGCATGAGCCCTGAGTCCGCTTGCATGACCTCGAGTACTTCGCGCGACTGATACGCCAGCGACTCCAGCGCGGCGCGGATTATATGTGCGCGGTTTGTTCCGCGCGAAAGGCCAAAAATAGCGCCGCGCGCCTGCATGTCCCAGTAGGGCGTGCCCAGACCCACAAACGCCGGGACAAAATAGACCCCGCCGCTGTCCTTAACGCTGCATGCGGCCGCTTCCGATTCTGCGGCGCTCTCTAAAATTTTAAGCCCGTCGCGCAGCCACTGGATAGCGGCGCCGGCTATAAAAACCGCCCCTTCCAGCGCGTAAACGGGTTTCCCCCGGGCGTCGCAGCAGAGCGTAGTTATGAGGCCTGCCTTTGAATTTATGTTTTTGTCACCGGTATTCAGCAGCATAAAGCCACCGGTACCATAGGTGTTTTTAATCTGGCCGGGCAGCACACACCCTTGGCCGAAAAGGGCCGCCTGCTGGTCGCCGGCCATGCCGGCGATGGGAATCCCGTCCGGTAAAAAATCAATTCCCTGGGTATGGCCGAAAATATGCGCCGAAGGGAATACCTGCGGCAAAACAGTTGCCGGGACCTGGAAAATTTCCAAAAGCGTTTTGTCCCACGCCTGGGTGTTGATATTGCAAAGCATGGTGCGGCAGGCATTGGTGCAATCGGTGGCGTGCGCCTTCCCGTTTGTTAATTTCCACAACAGCCAGGCGTCTATGGTGCCGAAGAGCGCCGTTCCGTTTTGGGCTTTTTGGCGCAGGCCGGGGATAGTATCCAAAAGCCATTTAATTTTGGTGGCCGAGAAATAGGACTCCAGCGGCAAGCCGGTGCATTGCTTGACATCCGCGGCATATCCCCGGGAAACGAGCTCCTCGCAGATCTCCTGCGTGCGCCTGTCTTGCCACACGATGGCGTTATGCAGCGGCAGGCCGGTACTGCGGTCCCAGAGCACGGTGGTTTCGCGCTGGTTTACAATGCCGATCGCAATAATATCCCTTTTGTCAAAAGGATATCCCGCCACGAGTTTTGCGACGGCGCTGCGCACGCTCTCCCAAATATTCAAGGGATCGTGTTCAACCCATCCGGGTTGCGGGAAAATCTGGCGGATTTCCACCGTGGCGCGGGCGACCGGGACGCCGCGGTCATTTACCAATGATACGGTTGTGCCGGTCGTGCCCTGGTCGATGGCGAGGATATACATGCCTAAACCTTTTTTAGATTTTGCACACCAATCGTCTCCAGCGCGCGCACCAGTTGGTCCGGACATGATGTGGCTTTTTTGCCGCAGCGTAGGCCCCGGAGCCGCTTCTTGACTTCGGAGATTTCCATGCCCTGAACGAGCCGGGCAATTCCCTGGGAGTTTCCGGAACAGCCGCCGGTAAAGGCAACGTCGTACAGTTTGTCGTCTTTTATGGTAAAGCAAATATCTTTTGAACAGACGCCTTTGGCCGGAATATTGAATTTATTTGGTTTCATAGGTTCAATAATATGTTTTATGGCC
>JAQUMP010000483.1 GCA_028718065.1 Chitinivibrionales bacterium
GACAACATGGGAATATTAACGGCCGGGAGAAAGATCGCGTCAATAAAAATCATCAATGACACCTTACGCGATACCGCGTGGACCTGGATCGGCACGGCTTTCGGCGGCGGCGGCTATTTTGAAGCCGTTATAAAATTTAGATGCTACCCTGAGCAGGGCGGACCGGCATTCTGGGGCATGTCCCTTGAGCATATGGCGAATCTGACGGCGGGCTTCTGGCCCGGCCAGGCGGCCGATTTCGTACATTATATGGAAGTCGACATCTTCGACTATCATGCCGCGGCCGATAACAATAATTACCAATACAATGGAATTCTTCACGATGTGTTCGGAAGCCAGACCGGCGGGGCCGCCCATAACACCACGAACCCTTTAACCAGTACAATTACGCTCCCCAATACCAACGATTTTTCCCAGTACCACAAGTACGGCTGTTTATGGGTGCCTGCCACCGGCACCACGAAAGGCTATGTGCTTTATTGTTTTGATGATAAGGCAACCGCCGACAGCGTCGCCTGGACGCAGTACACCGATCAGACGCCGCCGCCGGTTGATCCCTGGACATTCGGCATTCTCGACCAACAACATCTGGTGCTGGCCTTGGGATCCGATTTTTCGCCGATGACGATACAGTCGGTAAACGTGTGGCAGAACTCCGACGAAAACAACGCCAAAGACGGCGTTATTCCTCCGGTGCACGTCGTGGCGGTTTCCGCGCCTTTGGCCGGAAAAACAACCTTGAGCAATACCGTAACATTTGCGATAACTAAAGAAACTATCCTTATTACGGTTGGGATAAACGGTCTTTACCGGTTGGAAATTGTTCGGCCCAACGGCGCCGTTGCGGCGCGTTTACATAATGCGCATTCTGGCAGCTACAGGGTAAACCGAAATTTCCTGCCGGCCGGAATTTATATGCTCCGGGCGACGGACATGGAAGGACGGAGCATTGCCAAGCTTGTTAAATGGCAATAATTTTTTTAATAAAACGCCTTTTTGCCCCGGCCTTGCCGATTTGCTAAATCTCCCCCAAAACAGTATATTCTAAAGTCTTTTATTGAGAACGCATTGTAAGAAATTCGTTATGACGAAAGGGAATAACCGGGAAATGAACAAGCCGCAAAAGCCGATAGAATTCTTTGTGTCGCCGCAGGGCAGCGATTCATGGTCGGGAAAATTACCTTCGGCCAACAAATCCGTCAACGACGGCCCGCTGGCCACGCTGCCCGGAGCGCTGGCGGCAATCAGAAAAGTCAAGAAAGGCAAAGACCTTTTTTCCGCCATCCGGGTAATAATGCGCGGAGGCCACTATTTTCTGGCCGAACCGCTTAGCATTACGAATGCCGAAAGCGGGACCACCGTTCAAACCGACAAGGCCGTCGTAACCGACGAACATCCCGTTGAATTCAACGCCTACAAAGAGGAAAAACCGGTCATCAGCGGCGGGAGAGAAATTACGGGATGGCGGGAACAAACCATTGACGGCAAAGAACTTTGGGTAACGAATATCCCCGAAGTCAAGAGTGGAAAATGGCGCTTTAATCAACTGTACTTAAACAACGAATGGCGGGACCGCCCGCGCCTGCCGCGCAGGGGTTTTTTCCGCATCGCGGACGTCCCGGGCTTAAAGGCGGCCGGCAATGAACTGGTCGGCAGGGACTTTTTTAAATACCGGAAAAACGATATAAAATCCTGGAAAAACCTGACCGATGTGGAGGTTGTGGTCCTGCACCTTTGGGTCGAAGAGAGAATGTGGATAAAGAAACTGCAGGAAGACAAAAAAATGGTGACGTTCGACCGCAATTCGGGTAACGGCCTCACCGACGATTACACGGGAACATGGGGCGAATATTACGTGGAAAATGTTTTTGAAGAACTGTCTCCCGGAGAGTGGTATTTAGACCGCGCCTCCGGCACTTGCTACTATTATCCCCAAAAATTCGAAAAGCTTTCCGCGGCGCAATTTATCGCTCCTGTGCTTGAGGCATTGGTAAACATTCAAGGTGAAAACGAAAAGCCCGTCGAACAAATCCGGTTTAACGGCATAACGTTTTCCCATACCCAGTGGGTTTCCGAAAGCCGGGCGGAATTCGGGCAGGCCTCCGTGGTTGTGCCGGCGGCCATTACCCTGAGCAATGCCCGCAAATGCAGCTTTAAAAATTGCACCTTTGCCAATATCGGCACGTATGTTCTGGACCTTAAAAAGGAGTGCCGCGAAATAGAAATAAGCCGCAATAATTTTTACACGCTTGGCGCCGGCGCCATAAAAATCTGGCACGGCTGCACCCGCAATATCGTCGCGGATAACACCATCGCGCACGGCGGCAAAATATTTCACAGCGGCGTCGCGGTTCTTATTGGTAAATCAAGCGGCAATATGGTGCTGCACAACCATATCCACCATTTTTATTACACCGGCATTTCGGTCGGCTGGGCTTGGGGCTATGCCGAAAGCAATACCTACGGCAATGTGATTGAATATAACCATGTCCACGATATCGGCCAGGGTTTCTTAAGCGACATGGGGTGTATTTACACGCTCGGCAATTCGCAGGGCACTCGCATCCGCTTTAATGTTTTCAGCGACGTGGTTTCACGCGGATACGGCGGATTCGGGATTTACACCGACGAAGGTTCTTCGGACATTCTCATAGAAAGCAATATCTGCTGCCGCACCAAGAACCAGCCGTTCCTGCAGCATTTCGGGATGAACAACATCATCCAGAACAATATATTCGCTTTCAGCAAAGAATCGCTGGTGCGCCTCTGCAAAGCCGACCGCGGCATTTCGATTATCTTCCGGAACAACATTCTCTATTTTGACGAAGGCGATTGTATCCTGGGGGAAATGATAAATAATATCACCAAAGTCGCCCGGTCCTGGCAAAACCGCAAGGCCCTATTCGAAAAAAACCTCTATTTTGACAAAAGAAAAAAGCCGATCCCCTTTCCGGACAAGCTTACCTTTACGCAATGGCAGCAAAAGCTGGGGCAGGACCGCGGCAGCATTATTGCCGACCCGCTCTTCGTGGCCCCGGAAAAGGGCGATTTCAGACTCAAGCCCGGCTCCCCGGCGTTTAAGCTTGGGTTCAAGGAATTCGACGTTTCCATGGTTGGCCCCCGGTAAAGCCAAGGGTCGCGTTCCAAGAAGAATTATTGCGTCATCTTTTAATTCGATTGCCCTTTGTGCGCCGATTAGTTATTTTACACCGGCCTTAAACCTTTGTCCGCAATTTTCCGGGATGTTGCCAAAGCCTTCCATTGTATCGCAACCCCAAAAATAGAGCGCATTGTCCTTTTAAGAAAGCCGCATGAATCCAAAGTTTATCCGTAATATCGCCATTATCGCGCATGTCGACCACGGCAAAACCACACTCGTGGACCAGCTCGTTAAACAGAGCGGCATGTTCCGGGACAACCAGGTGGTGGCCGAGCGCCTCATGGATTCCATGGACCGGGAACGCGAGCGCGGCATA
>JAQUMP010000484.1 GCA_028718065.1 Chitinivibrionales bacterium
TTCGGTCTCGCTGCCGGCGCGGACGAAAATTTCACGAATATGCCGGCGCTTAAGCGCGGTCAGGTGCGCTGTGGTTATAAGCACGCCCTTGGAAATAAGCAACTCGCCGTTTTCCGTAACGTAATCATGCGGGGAAAGGGAACCGCTTTTAAGGGTATCGAGGGCGATGGCTTTCATAGGTTTTTAGTTCGGATATCTTACGAATTTACCGGCAGCGGTTCCGCCGCCGGCATTAATTGCTGCATCACGGTCCGTTCCAATTCACGCAAGTCAAGATGGTTCTCAAGAATGCGCAGGCCCGGCGTTTTCGGTTGCTTAAAAAGGGACGCTTCTTTGTCCGCGCAGGCGATCACCGGGGCAAACTTCACCGCGTCGGCCGCCGCCGGCGGGACCGCGGTATATTGAGCAATGCGCATAAAGGTCTGACACATTTCAACGGTAAGATCCGGGCCGCCCCACAGAATTATGGCGTCGTACTTGCGGTCGCAGGCCGAGAGCGCACTGGTGTGATTAAACAACTCCACCTTAAACCCTTGTTTCTGGAAATAGATCAGGGGCGGCATAAAGCGATGCCCCGCAAGGTTGCCGATGCCGATGCGCTTCTGTTCCGCTTCCTGAATGCCTTCATGCCGCAGCGGAAATTCCCGGTTTTCCAGACCCAAAAATTCCCGGTAAAGCAGAATGGACTGGTTTATCTGGGCAAAGTGCTCGGCCGTAAACCCGAGCGGCATCTTAAAACTGTCCCATACCCAGTTTTCGAGCGGCTGGACAAAAAGATCGCATTCGCGCCCTAAGAACGCAGTTTTTGCCAGGATATTTCCCACGGCCACGCAGAGCGCCATCTTCTGCACGGGAGTCTCGCAGCCGTTTTTGAGTGCGGCAAAATCGTATTGGGTTACAATGGCCTCGCTGATGGTTTCGGGCAGTTTCCAGCCGGCGAACAATTCCTTGACCGCTTCGTTATGGGTAATGCCCAGTATTTTTTTCTCGGTATCGATAAATTGGCAGGCTTTGGTGGTGGTCTCTTCGAGCAGCTTTGAAAAAACCGTGGGAAAGTATTCGGAGAAAATCATGATACCGAAATCGTGCAGTAGCCCGGCCAAAAACGCCTCTTCGGCGTTAATGGTGCCCATCTGCTTGGCCAGTTTTTCGGCGATGATGCCGCAGGCCAGGCTGTGATACCAGAAATCAACCTTGTCAAAACCGAGGCTTTGGTTTTTTTCGTCGAACAGTTTGAGCACCGACATGCCCATGACGATGTTTTTGGTTTCGCGAAAGCCGATGCGCACGATGGCGTCCCGGATCGTGCTGATGCGCCGGTTTAAGCTGGCGAAAAGCACCGAATTGCACACCTTAAAAATCTGGGCGGAGATCACCGGGTCGGCCGTAATAACCCGCGCCAGATCGGCGGCGCCCGATTTTTCGCTTTCGGCAAGCTGCAGGACTTTTGCAATTGTAAAGGGAAATGCCAGCAGCTTGGAGACAAACGCCCGCACCAGCTCGATTTTCTGCGCCGCCGGAATTTGCGGGTTTAAAAGGTCGGTCGCGGCCTTTTCTTTTTCGATCCCGGGCTCCGGCGGTTTTTCGTCGAGCGATTTCTGGAACTGCTTTAAAATGCTCCCGATGATGGTTATAAGCGCCGTGAACTTAAGCGGCCGCTCGAAATAGTTTATAATCCCTTTGGTGGCGATGCCGCGTTTTACCCCTTCCTCAATCTTGTCGCCATAGCCGAGGAGCGGGACCTTTTTCATTTTTTTGTGCTGGCGCATCATATCGGTAAATTTGAGCTGCGCCATGTTAACGCGGGGGATTTCAATAAGCACGACATCCGGAAGATATTGCAGCAATTTAATATAGTTGGCATAGGTCGGTTTTGAAGGGATCACCTTGATGTTGCGCTGTTCGAACGCCATCTTTAGCACCTGCGATTCACGCTCATTTTCCGCGACCAGCATTAAGCTTATCATGGCGCCCCGCGTCGGTTTTTAAAGCGGTTATAATAGAATATGGGAAAATACCCAACGATATAGAGGATATCATCATGGGCGCGCGACGGCAACATCATAAATTAAAGTTAAATCCGAAAATCGGCGATTGCCCCGCAAAGTTTGCGATAAGTATTTTAAAACCAGCATGCGTTTATGGAAGACTATCGACCGTCGGCTTGTCCTCGCTTCGCAATCACCGCGGCGTAAAGAAATATTACTGGCCCTGGGATTGACTTTTGATATTATTCCCCCCCGCGGCGTTCCCGAGGAGCCTTTTATCCAAAGCGATGACCTGGCGCCTTCACTGCGGCGGCTGGCCGTAGCCAAAGCGCAATCCGTAGCGCTCGGGCAGTCCGAGGCGCTGGTTTTAGGGGCCGATACCGTGGTCGCCCTTAAGGCGGAAGTGCTTGGCAAGCCCGCGGACAAACCCGCGGCGCGCCGTATGCTCCGCAAACTATCGGGGAAAGTTCATACCGTTTATACGGCGGTGGCTTTGCTCTGCAATGCCTGCGCCTTTGCCGAATCCGCGGTGGCGGCCACCACGGTTTATTTCCGGCCGTTAAGCGAAACGGACGTGGAGTCCTATCTTACGAGCAATGAATATGCCGACAAAGCCGGGGCCTATGCCATTCAGGGCAGAGCGATGGAATTTGTTGACAAAATTGAAGGCTGTTACTATAATGTGATGGGACTGCCGATCAGGGCTACGATCGCCTTGTTTGAGCACTATCAACTCCGAAAGGAAACGGGCAATGTCTGACACAACCGAAAGCGAACCCTCCTCTAAAATCGAAAGCCAGAGCGAGGACCGGGTCGGCGATATTTTGCGCAAGGAACGGATTACGCGGCGAATAACGCTCGAAACGCTTGCCAAAGATATCAAGCTCAACGCCAAATATATCAAAGCCATCGAGTCCAATCAGTATGGCGATCTGCCGGCCAATCCCTATATTCGGGTTTATCTGCGCTCAATAGCAAAATATCTCTCCTTGGATGCGGAAAAAATCCTGAACCAATATTATCGCGAGGCGGGGCTGGTTTCGGAAAAAACAGGCGCCACCAGCGGCGGCAAAATAAGTATTTCCAGCCTGGAAAAAGAAAAATCCTATCTGCCCTGGGTGATCGTAATCGTGGTGATCGTGCTGCTGGCGCTGCTGAGCTTTATTACCAATAAAATGGGATTGGGCGGGGCTTCGGCGCCCGTGTCCAAAACACCGGAAGATACCATGCTTGCGGGCAAAGGGCCCGCCGCTAAATTAGCAGGCGACTCCGCCGGTTTGGATTCCATACCCGCGAATTTGCGGCCGTTGCCCGAAAGCGTCGTTGTGGCGCCTGCCGCCGCCATTCCCGCGCCCGACAGCCTGCGCCTCACGGTCAAGGGCAAAAAGGATTCGGTCTGGCTGCAAATCTTTACCGATGGTAAATCGCAGAAAAAATATATCCACGCCGGCGAAATAAAACGCCTGGC
>JAQUMP010000485.1 GCA_028718065.1 Chitinivibrionales bacterium
CGATCTCCGGCACCGCCGCGATAATGGTCTCGCCCTCCAGGGCCAGCAGCAGGCGCAAAATTCCGTGGACGATGGGGTGCGAAGGTCCCAGGTTTACCAGAAATGTTTGATCGTCGTTGAGCTCGCCCGGCTTGCCGGGATCGAATTCAAAAGGCGTGACCGCTGTGGCGCCGAGCGTTCGGCCCGACTTTTCCAGCTTGACTTTCATTTCGTCAAGCAGCGTGTCGCTTTCGGGAATGGCCTGGCGGCTCGCCACGGGATAATCTTTGCGCAGCGGATGCCCCACGAACGAGGGACTGTTTAAAAGGCGTTTTAAATTGGGATGGCCCGTAAAGTGGATGCCGAACTGGTCGTACACTTCGCGCTCAAGCCAGTCGGCGACGGCAAAAAGGCCGCTGACCGAGGGAACAACCGGATGTTCGCCGGGGAGACAGCAGCGCACGCAGAGCCGCAAACCCTTGGCCACCGATTTAAGAACGTAGATGGTTTGAAATCGCTCGGGTAATTGTAAATTAAGGGTATCCACGCCGACGATGTCCACGAGCATATCAAATTGGAGCTGCTCGTCGTCACGCAGAATTTGCAGTGCGGTTTGCAGGGTCGGAGGATTTATGGTTGCAAATAGCACATTATTCTTTTCGTCAAGCGTTTGCAGGCGTTCACCGAGCGCCCGGCCCACCTCGTTACGCAACCACGAAAGAGCGGCGGTATTATTTTCTGTCAATTACGGACTCCTTCCGTATTGCGGAGCGTAATTTGACCAGCGCGTCGAAAATGGCTTCCGCGCGCGGCGGACAGCCCGGAACGTAGATATCCACGGGGATAAGCTCGGCGATTCCCTGGATGGTGCAATAATTATTGTATAAACCGCCGGTGCAGCAGCACGCGCCCACCGCTATGACCCATTTAGGTTCGCACATCTGTTCGTAAATGCGTTTGAGCACCGGGGCCTGCTTATAGCTTATTGTTCCGGCCACGATAAGCAGGTCGGCCTGGCGCGGCGACCACCGCAGCAGTTCGGCGCCGTACCGGGCCACATCGAAATGCGACGAAGCTGCGCTCATGAATTCTATGGCGCAGCAGGCCGTGCCGAAAATATAGGGCCAGGGAGAATTGGCGCGGCCCCAGTTTACCACATCGTCAAGACGGGCGGTTATCCATGACGGGCCGCAGATGGTCTCTATTCCCATTCAAAGGCCCCTTTGCGCATGGCGTAAACCAGGCCCACGATAAGCACCAGCAAAAAGAGCCCCATTTCAATCAGGCCCACGGACCCCAGCGACCGGAAAACAGAAGCCCAGGGAAAAAGAAAAACCACTTCGATGTCGAAGATTAAAAAAAGCATCGCCACTAAGAAAAACTTTACCGACAATCTGCCCCGTACTACGGGCACGGTCGTGGGAACACCGGATTCATAGGGTTGCATTTTGATAGGGCTATATTTACGCGGGCCAACAAAGTACGAGAGCAAAATCATGGAAGCCGGTATAGCAACGGCAAGCGCACACACGATAAAAAATGGAAAGAAAAGCCGGATCATAAAACCTTTTCGGCACAGTTCCCGACGATTACAATCAGCGACATTTATTATCAGCAAAACTTATGCCTGATAATAGATGGATTTTTTGTAACTATTGGTAAGAAAGCAAGATATATTCGATCATTTTAAAGCTACGGCAGGATGAAATCTCATCTGCCGATTTTTCGTAGCTAAATAAGCTTCGGTTTTTCCAAAGGATAACGGAAATATATATTTGAGCATGAAAATCGGCATCTGCGGAAACATCTTTTTAGATCCCTTAGCCGTCGAACTTGATACGCTGCTGCCGCGGGAAACCTTTATTGTCGGCCGCCCCGGTTCATTTCACGCGGAACTAACGGAACCATTCGGCGATTTTAGGGAGCTGGACGTTTGCATAATTGCTCTTGACTGGCGAGAACTGACGCGGGATTTGTACCGGACGTCTCCGCTGGATGACTTTAAGGAAATTGCCGCCAATTTTCGTGCCGCGTGCGATAGCATTAAAAACAGCATCGAAAAGTACCGGACTGTTTGTTCGGCAAAACTTTTGCTGTTTCCCCCGATTTCGGATTGCCGCGGTCCGGCTGGTTTTATAGACCGGCTCCTGCAACCCTCGCCGTTTGAGCTGTTTTGCAAATGTCAGAACATCTTCAATGACTTGTGCCGGACGCTCACGGACGTTTACCCGGTGGATTGCGAACAGGTGGCCGGTCAAATCGGCAAAGACAATATCTATAATCCGCCGCAATGGTACCGTGAGCGGCAGCCTTTTACCAAAGCATTTACACACGCGATTGCCGTTCACATCGCCGCTATTTACACGCAAATTCAAAAATATTCCCTTAAATGCCTTGCGCTCGACCTCGACGACACGCTCTGGGGCGGGATTGTGGGCGAAACCGGGACCGACAATCTTGTACTCGGCGAGCAAGGCCTTGGGCCGGCGTACCAAGATTTTCAGGCGGAAATTCTCAGGCTCTATAAACAGGGCGTGATTCTTGCGGTATGTAGCAAAAACAATACCTGCGACGCACTCGAAGTCATAGAGCGGCATCCGGCCATGCTTATAAGGCCGAACATGATTTCGTGCTTTCGGATAAATTGGGAGGACAAACCCAAAAACATAATCGAGATTGCACAGGAGCTCGGCATCGGGCTGGATGCGATCATGTTCGTCGACGATAATCCCGCCGAGCGCGAATTAATGCGCGCCTCGCTGCCGGAGGTTGAAATTTTAGAGCTGCCCAAGGACCCTTCGTATTACGCCCAAACCCTTAGAAATTGCACCCGCTTCTGGCCCCTGCAAATCACCAAAGACGATGCCGCCAAAGGAAGTTTCTTTTCGCAAGAAAAGTTGCGAAAACAGGCGCACCGGTTGTCCGCGAATAAAACGGCGTATTTTTTAAATGTAAATATCACGGCGACGATTGCGCCAAACTCTCCAGAATCGCTTCCCCGTATAACGCAGCTCTTTAATAAAACAAACCAATTTAATTTAACGACAATCCGCTATACCCAAACCGAACTGGAAGAAATCCTAAAGGACCCCGCGAGCCATCTTATTTACATGGCTTTGTCGGACAACTTCGGCGATTACGGCATAATTGCCGCGGCGTTGATACGCAAAGATACGATTGTCGCGTTTGTCATGAGTTGCCGCAGTTTCGGCAAACAGGCGGAAAAAGCTTTTTTAATTTATCTGCTCAACTTCTTAAAAAAAAGGGGCCGGCACGAGGTTTGGGGCCATTATATTCCTTCGCCGAAAAACGAAATGACGAAAGACTTTTACGGGAGCAATGGATTTACTTTAGAGACTATAACGGAAACCGAACGCCGGTGGCGGTTTGATTTAAACAATCCCATTCAAGCATATCCGGATTGGATAACAATCAAAGCCGCCCCTTAAAA
>JAQUMP010000486.1 GCA_028718065.1 Chitinivibrionales bacterium
TTTACGGACACGATCGATCTTTCGCGGCAGGTCCGGCGCGTTCGGTCCGAGAACATCACCACGGCCTCCCGGCAGTGGACGCCGTTTTCCACCGCCTCGCTCCTGGATACGCCCACGGTTGCCAGGCAATTCCTGCCCATGAGCAAAACGGCCATCCAGGGAATATTTACTTACGACAATACGCGGTTCCGGATATTCCGGTGGAGTCCCTTCGATACCGGTTTTAGCGTCGCCCCCAAATGGGTTGAGTACGCCGATGCAGGGGACTCCACGTTTCAAGTCCGTCCGGGGGCCCTGTTCTGGATCAAGACCGACAGCGTCCGGAGCACGATTTTCGGCGGCGGGCTAACGGTGTCGCTCAAGCAAAATTATAATAACATCATGATAAAATCCAAAAACTGGTGCGATTTTGCCGTTCCGTTCCGATTTAATATCAGGCTTTCCGATATTATCAATGCCACCGATATCAAATCCCCCGGCGCGGCCGATTCGCTGCAATGGTGGAAATGGGTTTCTAACGGAAAGGGCAGTTACGCCGGTGTTGAAGTCTACAATCCTGCCGTTGGCTCAGCGGTCGACGATACTGTTTTTTGGGGCAATTTAAAAGGATACACGGTTTACAATCCGCTCGCCTCCGATGTCCGGCTCGAAATTCCCGCGCTTCCCATCGCGATGTCGCCGGGGTTGTCGAAAAAGAAAAATAATCCCGGCTGGCGCCTTACGATTACGGCCCAGGACGATTCGGGCAATCAGTTGAATCCCCTTTACTGCGGCGTCACAACCGAGGCGGCGAAATATTTTCTTTCTCCCTTCTCGTTCTCCAGCATGACCATGCATCTGAGCGACGATCGCTGGCAGGGTTCATACGGGCATGCCTTAAGCCCGGCCGGCGCGGAAGGCGTTTGGGTTTACCATGTAACGCTCGGCAATGACGGCGCCGCAAACGGCGGCACGCGCTATGTGATCCAAGGCAGTGGGCTGCCGCAGGGTTATGCGGTGTCGGTGCTCGACGGCCGGACCGGCGCTGTGTGCGACCGGCAGGGCGTCGAGAGCGTGTCGCTTGCTAAAGGAGAATCAAAGCGCCGTGTTGTCGTGGCGGGACCGCCGGAAGCCGTGGCGCGGTTTGCAAAGCAGTTCCTTAACAGTTTGCGATCGTTCATGCGCATCAGCCCCAATCCCAGCAGCGGGCGGCTCTGCATAAATTACCGGTTTGCCCAGACGCAGGATTTTACGTTGCGGTGCCGGATTTACAGCTTGACGGGGCGCATCGTCCTTGAGAATTTCCAAAACGCATCGTCGGAAACGTTCGTGTGGAACTTTGCGCAAAAAGGCATGGCGCCGGGGATATACGTGGTTGCTTTGAGCGCCCTCGATGCCGAGGGCAAGATTATAGGGACCTTAAAATCAAAATTCACCTTTTTGCCGTAAAACGGGACAAGCTGGTGCATGCGTTATAAATATCTATACACGATATTTTTACTTTTTTAGAACCTCTCCTCAACTCCCCTGCCCCTCTTCCCCTCTCCGACAGGAGAGGGGAAGAGGGGTGGCCCTGAGCGAAGTCGAAGGACCGGGGTAAAGAGGAGAGGTTATAAATGGCATTTTTAATATATATAGTTTACATAAGCAATTAAGAAACGGGACAAGCCCATGCCGTTTTGCGCGAATACGTTTGCAAATGGCAGATCTATGAAAAAAAACCTTTTTAGTTTTATGACCGGCATGGTCATGGTGATCCTTTTGGCGCAGGGGTCGAGCGCCGGCGTCCCCGCTAAATTCAAGCTCGACACGATTGTGCTCAATAATGCCGGTAATACCTTCCGCGTTTCGTGGACCATAGACACAACCGGGGCCGGGGCAGCGCTTGAGGTAGGCGTCAACTATGGCATCGGCGATTATTCCGTAAGCCCGCCGGTGCAGGCGCCTAAGGCGGTTGTTTCGGGGAAAGACAGCATAATCCTGCAAATGCCCGGCGGCATAATCGGCGACACATTTTATTACATTTCCTTGTGGGTAAGGCCGGTCAACGGCCCGTGGACCACGCCGACCGCGGCATCGAAAAACAATGTCCGCACGCCAAAATTCACCCAGCAGGCGCTGACCTATTTTGCGTTCGGCGATACCGTATTTGTCAATGGTGGAAAATTTTTAATTTGGAAAGATCCGGCCCATCCGGTTGGGATCGCCGGTAGCATCGATACCGCCGTTCCCTTTTCGCCGCCTGCCGCCGACACGCTGGGTTTTCGGACCGCGAGTCTGGGCTATAAATTTAAATTTGCGCCCCAATTTGCCCCAACGGAATTTGTGCATATCGGATTTAAATACCTTAATTTAACGGCCGTAAAAATCAATATTTACCGCGACAGTTCCGGCGTAATGTTGCTCTGCGACTCCATCGCGGCCGACAACGGCGCCGGCACTATTTCCGCAATAGTAAAGAACCTTAATTATCCTTTTATAGCCATGATCGATCAGTCCCGCCCGCAGGTTTCGGTCCTGTCCGATACGAGCCGCCCGGCAATATCCGGACAGGCGATCGTGGATTCTTTCGCGGTGAGCGATAATGTCGGCAACATGCGTTACACCTTGTATAGTTCCAAGGGCGATGACCCCTTTAAGGTCGGCGTCGACGCTAGCTGCCGGAGCACTCATGCCCGCATAATCGATACGATTCCCGCCAAAAACGTGACCGACGATAATGGCGTCAAGGCGTTTTTAGTAGTCAGCGACGGAACATTTTCGGATACCGTCGATCTTTCGCGCCGCGTACGTCTCAGCAAATCCGAAAACATCGTCACGGCCGGTTTGCGGCAGTGGACGCCGGTACATACCACCGCCCTGCTCGATACTCTTACGGTGCCGCATCAATTTTTGGGTCTCAGCAAAACCCCGAATTTTTCCTATAACGATTCGATCTGCCGGATTTTTGAGTGGGCCCATACCGGCAACGCCGCCAATAAATGGATTGAGTACTCGGATGCCACGGACTCGCTGTTTACCATTACGCCCGGCGCGCTCTTCTGGGTCAAAACCGACAAGCCGCGCACGGCGGTTTTCGGCGGCGGATACACGCTTCCGCTCAAGCAAAATTACCAGGGAATCACGGTACGGTCCAAAAACTGGCGCGATTTTTCCGGCCCGTTTAAATTTAATGTCCGTCTTTCCGATATTGTCAAGTCTATGGGCGCCGAAGGCGATTCATTGCAATGGTACCGCTGGGCGCCGAGCAATGGAAGATATTCCGCGCGGGCCATGTACATCGCCAATCATCCCGACCCAAAGATCAGCACCGCCGGCGACGACACTATTTCCGGCAGCGATCCAAAGGCGGCCTATACGGTTTACAATCCGTTTGGGTACGATGTCACGCTTCAAATTCCTCCCCTTGCCGCGGCCAATTCCACGGCGCCATTATCTAAAAAAAG
>JAQUMP010000487.1 GCA_028718065.1 Chitinivibrionales bacterium
TTACCATTTTGTTAAGGTGCTTTACTTCGGCCTTGAGCGCCACAATAAGTTCGTTATAGGTTTCGCGCTTGCTCTGGCCTTCGGGCTGAAATTGCGTACTTAAATGGTCTGCCGTAAGGTTGATAAGATTGAGCGGATTGCGGATTTCGTGCGCCAGGTTGCTGGCCATTTCCACCAGGATCGCCCGGCGTTCAAGATGCCGCATGCGTTCTTCCAGCGCCTTTTGCTCGGCGAGCTTGCCGATCATCACGTTAAACGATGCGGTCATTTTCCCCAGGGTATCGCGCCCGGGATTTTTGGTGACGATTTTGGCCGATAAATCGCCCGCGGCCACGTTGGCGGCGGCGGCCGAAAGTTGACGCAGCGGGCGGTTGAGGCGGTAGAGAACGAACAGGGCGATGCCGAAACAGGCGAAAATGGCAATGAGGGTGATGACCATATCCCAAAAGTAAAGGTTCTTGATGAAATAGCTCAAGTCGTGAAAGTTAAGCGAGGTCTGCACCACCCCGATGACCTTGTTGTCGCGCATGATCGGCACGTTGATCTGGTACGGAATGTAGTGGTGCAAACTGTCCGGTACGCCGAATTCCTCGCGGATGACCATTTCCTTGCCCGAAAGATCGCGGTGCTCACCGATTTTCCGCGGATTGCTGCTGGCGACGATTTGTTTATGGGAGCTTACGACCGAAACTTCGCGCACGGCCTTGTTGTCCATTCTGTCCTGGATAAACTTTTCCAGCACCTCCCGGTCGGTGCCTTTGGCGTCGGCCAGACGCGAAGTGGAGAAGCCCCTGGTTTTTAAGACATCGTTGATGCTGTCATCCACCTCGGCCAATAATTTTTTTTGGCTCTGGATGGTATAAACGAACATCAGGCCCACGGCGCTGCTGGCAATCAGGAAAAAAACAATCGCGAGCTTGGCTTGAAGGTTCATGATGGTTTATAAAATACAATCGGTGACGCAAAAACGGGGATTTTAGAATGGAACGCTTTAAAAGGCCGATTTTAATTGCACGACAGGCGCGCCGCTCAGCGGACCGTGAGAACTTCCCTTTTCGTAAAATTATCCCCGGCGGAAAATTCCGCAACGTAAACTTTGCGCGCTGGAAGAATGCCGGACAATTGCACCGCGTAATTTCCCGGCGCTTGATATTTGTTTACAAAAGAACCTATGGCCCGCCCTTGCAGATCATGCAGGCGGACGCTTACAAAACAGGGCTTGGCAAGACTATATCTGAGCGTCCTTCCCGCAACGGCGCAGCGGACAGGGTTCGGGGCATTTACCGAATGCAAAACGGCATTACCAGCGCCTTTTTGCCAGATGCGCACCGCGTCTACCTCCAGCGGCCATTCTTCGGAGGAACCCAGGATCGCAAGCATGCCGCGTGGTTCCAGCTCCGTGCTCCAAAAAGCGCCGCTGGGGCTTGTGGGCGCCGCGGGAGGATTCGGTTGTCCGTTTTGCGAATAGGTCACCGTTATCATGAGTTTATCGTCAAAATACCAATTAAGGACCCCGGTTTCCCACCAAAGCCCGTAAGTATGCCATTGGTTAAAATTTGTTCCGGCCGGCGGTAAAACGGAATTATTGCTGTTTTGAAAAGTAGCGCCGTTCCAGGTATCATGCACGGTCCCGATAAAATAACCGCCGTAACTTTTGTACCCTCCGGTAAAGGCCTCAAAAATATCCAATTCCGCAAAACGCTTGGTGGAATCCAGGCTGTGCGCAACGGAAAAGAGCCACCAGGAGGGAGACCATTTGCTGATGGGACCAAGCGCCGGATTAAAACGCAGGCGCGCCTCAAAATATCCGTGCGTATACCCGGTCGGGTTGGCGCCCCATAGGTTACAGGAGCAAAGCGACCAGCCCTGCGTTGCGCCGCCGGTTTTAATGGTAAGGATGCTATTGGCTATGCTGACGCCGTCGGTCGGCAAAGCTGATCCCGGTCCCGCAAAGTACCAATTGTAACCGGGCTTATCCATATAATTAAAATCTATAGTGGAAGAATCATTAAAATCATCGTCCATGACAATGCCATAGCCCTGGTCCGCAATCGCCGGCGGTACGCCGGTTGGTATGGCGGCAAAAAGAAATTGTCCAATGCCTGTAAGGATGATTATTCCGCAGGAGCGTACGAATTTTATAAGACGCCGGCCTTTACAAAAGGATTTAATCGTTTATCGCCGTTAAATATACCGTTTAAAAGTGAATTTGTCAAATGCGGTTTTACGGAACGCTTTAATTATTCAATCGGCGCATGGTGTATTTTATGGCGCCGTGTTAAAATAGTAATTGTATTATTATGCGTACCGCATCGACGAAAGTTTTAAAAGGCTTCCTCCTTAAATCATCCCTCGCGCGCGTTTCGGTCGCGGGCTGCCTCGGTACGGTTTATTTCACGATTCTCAGTTCTCCCGCGCAGACCCAGTTCTTTCGCGCTATCGGCGCCGATGAGTTTTTTTTCGGGCTCTTAACCGGCATTCCCCTGCTCATGCTTTTTCTGCAATTCGCGGGCGCGTTTCTGGTAAACAGGGTACGCTCGCGTAAAGGGCTTTTTCTGGCCTTTAATATCATTTCTCGCCTTATGTCAATCTTAATCGTCCTGGTCCCGTTATTGTTTCCCTCGGCCGCCAGCCCTGCGGTCCTTCTGGCGATCCTGTTTATCATTGCCGCCGGAAGCGTTCTGCAAAATATGGCGACCCCCTTCTGGTTTTCCTGGATGGCCGATCTTATTCCCGGCCGGATCCTGAACCGCTACTGGGGCAATCGCCAGCGCTGGATCCAAATGGTGTGGCTCATCGCGTATATTGGCGTGGCACTCTTTGCCTTTGCGCTAAAGCTGCCGATTCGCACCCTGTACTTTTTTCTTACCGTGATCGCGGTCGTTGCGGGCGTTATCGACATAGTGCTGTTCATAGGCGTCGCGGAGCCGGACAACACCATCGTGCGCGGCAAAGGGCCGCTAACCATTTTTCTGGAGCCCTTTCGCCATCACGAATTTAAAACCTTTATCCTGTTCTGGTGCGCCTGGTCGTTCTGCGCCACGGTAGCCATGGCGTTCATGCAATACTATATTCTTAAGGGACTCAACTTTACGGTTTGGCAGACAACCATCGCCTTCTGCGCCACGGGGATCGGCAATGCGCTCACGTCCAAGTATTGGGGGCGCATCGCCGACCGCAGGGGGCACACGCCCGTGCTTTCGCTTTGTGTCAAATTCAAACCCCTTATTGCCCTGGCGTTCTGCTTTGTCACGCCGGGCAACGCGCTCTGGTTTCTGCCGCTTATGTTCCTGTTCGACGGATTATGGAACGCCGGCATGGATGTGGCTGCCAACGGCTACATGCTTAAAATCGCGCCCCGTCAAAACCGCTCCATGTATGTGGCGACCATAACCGGACTGGCCGGGCTCTGCGCCGGGAT
>JAQUMP010000488.1 GCA_028718065.1 Chitinivibrionales bacterium
TACCCTTGCGCAGCAGGGCAAGCGCATCCTGTTGCTCGAATGCAACCTGCGCCGGCCGTCGTTGTATCGCGTTTTCGGCCTGGAAAAAGGTCCGGGCACGGCCGATATCATCATAGAAAAAGTCAAATGGCAGGATTGCGTAAAAACCGTCACGGACCTTACGCTCGGGGAATTTACCATCGACGAAATCCTGCACATGCCGGGGCTGGAAAATTTAAACATCATCACCTACGGGCATACGCCGCCCAACCCGGCGGAATTGCTTTCGTCAAGCAAGATGGACGAACTCATCGGCGAGCTGCGCGAAAATTTTGATATCGTGCTGGTGGACGGGCCGCCGCTTTTGCCCGTGGCCGATTCCATGGTGCTTTCCACCAAGGTCGACGGCGTTATTCTTATTTACAAAGCGGGACAGGTTCCGCGCAGTTCCATCCGCCTTGCCAAGGAGCGCCTGGGTACCGTGCAGGCCAACCTTTTGGGTCTGGTGCTCAACGATATCCGGCCGGAAACCAGCGGCGCCTCCTACGTTTCGGCCTATTCGCGCTACTACGGGCGCGACGAGTCGCGCCGGCTGACCGGCGTGGTACGCAAGAAAAAGTGGACCGATTTTCTCATGGCGAAAAAGAAATAATGCCTTCTGCCTCATTTTCCACCTTCGAAGCCAATTCCCGAAAATTCGGGATCATTTCGGTTATCGCCGTTCTGTTCAGTACCCTGTTTATAGCCTATGCCGTTATCAGTCAAGGCCAAAGCACCGTTATTTGGGGCTTAGGCGGCGTGCTCTTGTTCCTGCTCTGTTTTTTCAGCGTACGGCTCTCGCTTTTTGTGCTGATTTTTTCCATGCTGCTCTCCCCGCAAATGGTGCTGGGGACCACGGCAGCGCAGCAGGAGCATGACCTTGTAATCCGCGCCGATGATATTATCCTCATGATCATGACGATTGCCTGGCTGTTTCGTGTCGCTATTATCAAGGACATCGGCGTTGTCCGTAAAAACCCTTTAAACCGGCCGATCGTGGTTTTCTGCACCTGTATAACGCTTTCCACGATCTACGGCGCCTTCTGCGGAAACCTCAAGCTGGCAGCGGGGATGTTCTTCGTTTTAAAAATGATAGAATATTTCGTCCTTTTCTATGTTATTGTCAATTACCTGAATGGAAAAAAAGAACTCAACCAGTTTTTAAGCGCCATGCTGATCGTTACCGGGATACTGTGTTTGTGGGGTCTTTATCAGGCCGCAAGCGGCAGCAGCATCGCCGCGCCGGGGAACCCGGGCGAACGCAATACCTTTGGCGGATATTTTGTTTTAATGGGCGCCGTTGCCGCCGGAATATTTCTTAATACCGAATCCGCAAAAGAAAAGGCCCTGCTTGGGGTCCTGCTCGCGTTTGTTTTTATCGTTATTCTTTTTTCGATTTCACGAAGTTCCTGGATGTCAAGTTTTGTGGTGATGTTTGTTTTATACCTTAAGTCGCGAAAGCATGGTTTTTTCTTCGCTATTTTAATACTTATCCTTTTGACTTTGCCGTTTTTCCTTCCGGAGGTCGTGCGCCTGCGCCTTTTTGAGACTTTTTTTTCTCATGGCCAGGCCGGTTCGCAGATTGTTATCGGCGGCATGCGTGTAGACCCGTCGGCCTCGGCCCGTATTTTTACGTACCAATTTGTTCTGCAGAGAATACTCGTGCATCCGTTTTTAGGGTTTGGCATGACCGGTTTTATTTTTTTAGACGGCCAGTATTTCCGGAACCTTATCGAGCTGGGAATAATCGGTTCTACGGCATTTTTCTGGCTCATGTTTAAAGCGCATCGCACCATTAACGAAGCAATCGTATTAAGCACAAAAGGACGCTTGCACGGTTTAATGATCGGTTTTTATGCCGGTTTCTGGGGAATGCTCACGCACGCATTATCGGCAAATTCGTTTATTATTATCCGGATGGCCGAGCCGTTCTGGTGCCTCATGGGCATGGTAATCGTGTACAATTCATTTCACAAGGAACTCGAAGCGCAAACACCGCCCGAGCAGCTCGCGTTCGGTAAGCTGTCCGGAGTTCCAAAACTGCGCAACTTGCCCGCAAGAGTTTCACCAGAGTATATTAAGCCGAGCAACCAATAGCAATAAGGAGATATCCTGCAATGAGTATCCGGCAAACTATTTTGAACCGCGGGATGTGGCAGCAAACCGATGCCATTGAAATCGTCGGGCCTTTCGATACCATCGACGAACGCATTTATTCGCTCGCCGAAACAATCCTGAACGAGGGCAAAAAGGACCTGGCCTTTAACCTTTCCGATGTTTCCTTTATGACAAGTTCTGGGGTTGCCTGTATTGTAAAGGTGCTCAAAAAAATCCAATCCTTAAACGGCCGGCTTTATATTGTCGGTGCAACCCCCGACATGAAGGACCTGCTCAACCTGGCGCGCCTGGAAAAATATCTTTCCTTTATGTAAATGGTCTTTTAAATTGTTTGCCGCGGGGGCGCATTGCAATGCGCCCCTACATTTTTCTCCCCGTGGTTTTCAAAAACAATTCATACCAATTCTCGGCGGTTTTTTGCGAGCTAAAATTGCGTGCACGGTCAAGGCCGCGATTTCGCATATCAAGACATAGCTGCGGACTGCGCAACAGCGTCCGCATGGCGGCGGCAATGCTTTCCGGCCGCGCGGCGTCTACCATAAGCGCCGCGTCGCCTACGACTTCCGGCAGCGACGTGGCCGCCGAGGCCACCACCGGCGCGCCGCAGGCCATGGCCTCGCAGGCCGGATATCCCCAGCCTTCATAAAACGACGGCACCACCACCAGGGACGCCAGACAATAGAGCGCGCGCTGCTGCGAATGCGCGACCAGGCCGGTAAACACAATCGCCGCGCGGTTAGCGCATGTGTCAAGTTCCGCCTTTACCGACAACTGTTCCGGATCGATTTTTCCGGCCACAACAAGCTGCACGTCCGGAAACTCATCGGCCAGCGTACCGAATGCGCGCAGCAATCCTTCCAGGTTTTTGTGCTCCTTGGCGGTGCCGAAATAAAGCGCGAATCGCCCGCCGATTTTCCACGGGGCAAGGTACGATTTAAGGTCTTCTCCTTTTTGCAAAGGCATTAAATGCGCGGCGACGCCGAGTCCGGTTACTTGTATCTTTTGGGCCTTAACATGATACGTATTGATGATTTCCGCGCAGGAATAGCGCGAACAGGTAAGAATCGCCGCGGATTTTAGCGCATATATTTTCCCGAAGGTATAATAATAAGCTTTTTCAAAAAGAGACAAACGGCGTTTATACGGTTCAAAGGTTAAGTACATCAGATCGAAAATAGTGCTTATGCAGGGAACCGGCGCAAAAAGGGGGAGTTTATAATAGGGGGAAAAAAAGATATTAACACCGTGTTTTCTAATGCCGATCGTCAATATTATTTGGTACCA
>JAQUMP010000489.1 GCA_028718065.1 Chitinivibrionales bacterium
GCTTCGCAAATTAAACCGCCGGATTCCGGCGTCGCAAACGTAAAGGCCCCCGCGACGGCAGCCAAGAGCGCCGCGCAACCGGCCGCCGTGCCGGCCGCTTCCCGCGACAGCGCCGCGGTACGGACGGGGGATTCAACGAAAGCCGCCACGGTTTTGGATTCGGGCAAAACGGCCCTGCGCGCCCCTGCCGCCGATTCGGCCAAAACGGTCGCGCCTGCGCCGGCCGCCGATTCCAGCAAAGCGCCCGTTGACGCAAAGAACAAAAACACAAAAAAGGCCAAGGACGCCAAGCCCAAAAAAGAGGCCGCAAAAAAAGCGGCCGCCGCGAGTTCGGCCCCCAAGAAACCGGGATTCATCGACGTGACCAGCGAACCCCCTCAGAAAACATGGTAAGAAATACATAGTATTTTTATCGTGCTCCCAAAATGTATTTTATAGCCTTCTTTTGCGGAAGTGGCGGAATTGGTAGACGCACTAGATTCAGGGTCTAGCGGTCGTAAGATTGTAAGGGTTCGACTCCCTTCTTCCGCATTTTTTTAAAGCTTTTCATAATTGACGAATGGAACCTTCTGCTCCCCGCATCGTTCTTTTGCCCCCGGCCATAATCCAAAAAATCGCCGCCGGTGAAGTTATCGAGCGCCCCGCCAGCGTCGTAAAAGAGCTGGTGGAAAACGCGCTGGACGCCGGCGCCACGCGCATCGATGTTTCCGTTGAGGACGGCGGGTTTGCGCTGATTGCGGTCAAGGACAACGGCCTCGGCATGAGCCGCGACGATTTACCCCGCAGCGTCGAGCGTCATGCCACCAGTAAACTCCGCACGCTCAATGACCTGTTTTCCTTAAACACCATGGGTTTCCGCGGCGAGGCGCTGGCGAGCGTGGCGGCGGTGAGTCGCTTGACAATAGAAAGCAGCGCGGGCGAGGACGGCCTTGGTTTTTGCCTGAGCGCCGAAGGATCCTTGGAGAGCATGGCCGAAACGCCGCCGGCCCTCGCGCCGTGCGCGCGCACCCGCGGCACCACCGTGGCTTGCCGCGATCTTTTTTTTAATGTTCCCGCGCGCAAAAAATTCATGAAGAGCCCCCGCGCCGAGCGCATGGCCGTGGGCCGGCTCCTGGAGCAGCTTATTGTTCCGTTTCCGCCGGTGCATTGCACGGCCGATTTCGACGGCGCGCGCGCCATCAACGCGCCGCCCGTGGAAACGGTGCGGCAGCGTATCGCGCAGGTCAACGGGGCCGACTTTGCCCAAAATCTGGTCGTCTGCACGGCGGGCTTTTCCGATATGCAAATTACCATCTTTATCCTCCCGCCGGACAAAAACCTTGCCGCGCGGCGTTGCCAGAACCTGTATGTAAATTCGCGCCGGGTGGAAAACGACGCCATCGCGGCCGCCATCCGCGAGGGCTACGGCCATTTTGCGCCGTCGCACGTGCGGCCGTCGTATTATTGCCTGATCGAAGCCGATCCGCATCGCCTCGACGTTAACGTGCATCCTACCAAGCAGCGCATTAAATTCGACGATGAGCGCGTTCTTTTCGGGCGCATTGCCGCGGCCGTGCGCCAGGGCTTAGGCCCGGCGCGCGCGGTCGATTTTTCCCGGGGCGGCCCCGCGCCGGAGCGCCCCGGCATTCAAACCCAAAGCGTGCGCGAGACCCTCTTGGATATGTTCGAGGCCCCGGCAAAAACGGACACGCCGGAAACTTTTAAAGCGGCCGAAGATTCCTTTCCCTACAACGGGGCCGCAAACATTGTGCCGCTCCAAAAAAAACTTGCCGCCGAGGGCCAGGATAATGTACAATTATTTGAAACCGCGGCCGCCAGGACCTGGAACCTGATTTCCTGTTACCAGATCCACGCCACCTATATTCTGGCGCCGATAAAGAACGGGATCGTGTTGATCGACCAACACGCCGCGCACGAACGGATCCTGTTCGAGCAGGCCCTCGCCCCCTCGGCAGGCGGTGCGTCGGAAGCCGCGCAACTGCTTTTTCCGGCGGTCATCGAACTGACGTCCGTGGAAAAAGCGGTGGTGGTTTCGGGGCTGGGCTATTTCGCGCGGTTCGGGTTTACGATCGAAGATTTCGGCGGCAACGCCATCGTGGTATCGGCCACGCCGCCCTTTTTAAGCGGGGCGGACATCGAGGGCGCCGTGCGGGAAATCGTGCGCAATTTACTTGACGAAAAAGAGAGCCGCATTTTTACGGAGGCCCAGGTGCGTTTCGCGGCCGCTTTCGCCTGCGGAGCGGCCATAAAGGCCGGTCAGAAGCTTTCGCAGGAAGAAATGAACGGGCTTTTTAACAGCCTGTTCGCGATGCAGAATCCCTACACCTGTCCGCACGGACGGCCGACTCTGGTCCGGATTTCGCTGGACGAACTGGCGCGCCGGTTTTTGCGATAAGGAGGATAGTATCATGAAGATCGATTCCGCCGATGGCGCCGCGCTCGTTACCATTCCCGTTGAATTCAGCGGGGCCGCGGTCAAGGATTTTTCGCTGAGCGTGCGCGAACATATCGCCAAAAACGGGGGCAACCTGGTCCTTGATTTTAGCGAAACAGAATTCGTGGACAGTTCGGCCATCGGCGCGCTGGTGTCGCTTTCCAAGGATTTTAAGGAGAGCGGCGACGAGCTTCTGCTGCGCAATCTTACCGGCGAGGTGCATGAGCTGTTCGTGGACACGGGGCTGGACAAGATTTTTTCCATTCAGACCGGCGCGGCGGTGCGCGCGGCCGAGGTCAATCTTTTTGAGCCGGTCGCGGACATCAAGCTGGATATCGTGCGTGAAAATACGGGCGACGTGTGCCTGCTGCACCTGCAGGGCGTCATGAACCATCCGGTGGGGTCGCAATTTTTTAAACAGCAGATGCTCCTGGCCATGGCCGACTATAAAAAAATATTACTTGACTTTGAGGAATTAACGTTTTTCGACAGCCTCAGCGTGGGCGTCATGCTTAAAATGAGCACCCTGCTCAAGAAAACCGGCGGCAGCCTGCGCATGTGCGGGGCCAATTATATCATCAGCGACCTGTTTTCCATCCTTAATATCGACCACATCATCCCGTTTTTTAATGTCGCCGCCGACGCCCTGCGGGACTGGAATTGAGCGGCTGAAGTAAGGTTTACTTTTGCAAACCAGCGTTTATTGCGCCTCCATCGGCTGCCGGACCAATCAGGAAGAAATCGCCCTTCTGGAGCGCGGTTTATGCGCCGCGGGTTTCGCCATCGCCGCCGCGGCCGCTTCGGCCGATATCATAATCGTAAATTCCTGCTCGGTTACCGCCGCCGCCGAGGGCAAGACCAGGCGCCTGCTGCAGGCCCTCGCGCGCGCCGCTCCGCAGGCGCGCATCGCCGTAACCGGCTGCCTGGCCCAGCAGAAGCCCCGCGAACTCCTGGGCTGGCCGGGCGTGGCCTGGGTCGCCGGCC
>JAQUMP010000490.1 GCA_028718065.1 Chitinivibrionales bacterium
TGCACGGGCAGCTCCGTGAGCTTGGGCAAAACATCAAAGAGTTCCAGGTTGTTATGCCCTTCGTCAATCGATACATGCAAAAAATCAATGAACGCGGCATACTCTTTGAGCGGATAATCAAGAATGTTTTTTACGCTGGTGGTAAAAAGCAGATAAAATTTGCATCGCCGCGCGTATGCCAGCAGCTCCCCGATGTCCGCGCGCAAGAGCGGCTCCCCGCCTTCAAAACTTACCATAAGCACGCTGGAACGGCTTAAGTTGTCCAGCACCGTTTTTATGGCGTCTGTAGAAAGGTCGGGCGTCGGGAATTGCTTTACATTACAAAACGGGCAGCCGAAATGGCAGCGGCAGGTGAGCTTGAACGATGCGTAAAAGGGAAAAACGGCATCGTTGGCCCGCGCGTTGGCGACAACGCCCTGCAGGGTCGGCAAATAACAGGTGAGGGGCAGCAGGCGCATAGAATTACCGGTTAACTCCGGCAAGGATCGCCTTGGTTTTGTCAAGCATAGCGCGGACTTCATTCCGCACGGAAAAAGATTTAGAATATTCAAAGCATGCCTGGTTATCGAAGGGTTGCTCCAGGGCGCAATTCAGTTCGGAAAAATTGTTGGTGGCAATGCCGTGTTGTTGGATTATTTCCGGCAGCGCGCCGTTGGCCGAGCCCAGCACCGGCGTTCCCTTGGAAAGACTTTCCAGAATCGTACGACCAAGCGCTTCGGGAAGCCGCGTCGGCATGATAAAGGCGCGCGCCTTTTTAAAAGTTTCGCGGTGCGCGATCCCGTGTTTCAGTTCTCCCCGATAGGAAAGATTTGGAATATTCCGGATGGTTTTAATTAATTTTTTTTGTATTGTTTTGTCCCCGCCGCCATAGGCGATAAAATTTTTGCCGGGATTTTGCCGGGCCAGTTCGATAAAGAGAGGCAACCCTTTTGCGTCCCATCCAAAATTAAACCCCGCCACCCATAAAAAGTAATCGTCTCTCTGTGCGCCAAAATCGTATTCTTCGTCGGCCATTCCGGTATAGACCTGAAATGATTTTTCCCGCTCCCAGGGCAGCCGGACCCAATTGCGGTATTGAAATTTGGAAATAAAGCGATGATAGGCGTTGGGGTGATTTATCATCCAGCCGGCCTGCTTTAAGCAACTGTCGTGGAAGGTCGCAATTATGGGACGGCCGAGCTCCAAAAGCGGCGGTAGCGACCAATGACTCTGCGACCAAATTGCGTCGTACAACATGCCCTTGAGCGCCTTTTTTACGAGCCGGATAAACTCACCGGGTTTTTTCCCGGAAATCAACGACGGGCGAAAAGGGACTTCGACGATTTCAAAGGGATATTGGTTTTTACCCTTTGTTTTTTTTTCGCGGCGCGGAACCACCACAAAAAAATCGTGTTCCGCCGCCGATAGGCCCCAGGCCAACTGTTCGACGCAGGATTCTATGCCGCCGTAACCTACGACGGGAAATTGCTGGCAAAATTCGTTGCCGATAAGGGCGATGCGCATTTTTTCCGCGTTTTTTTGGGGACCGCAGCGGCTTAAAAAATATAATTAAAAATAGCGCGAGTGCTTGCTTATATGTGGAATAAATCGCTGAGCCAAGAGCTGCCTTGGAAAATTGCCGGAAAGTTGCTTTAAACGGTCGTGGGGCGCAGTATATTTTAAAATCAATGGTCCTGCAATACGAAACCTATCCCTATAGCCCGGTTTTAGGCTGGTCGATATCGCGCTTTGAAACGTTTGACAAATGCAAACGCTGCTATTTTTATACCTATTACGGCAAATTCGCGACGGCCGTTGCGCCGTATAAAATACAGCAGCTTAAGGCGCTCACCTCCGTGCCGCTCGAGGTCGGCCACGTGGTGCACGACGTTATCGAGGCATTCCTGACCCGGCTGCAAAAAAGCGACAGCAATATCGACGAGCAGCGCTTTTATGATTTTGCCCGACGGAAAACAGAGCACTATTTTGCCACCAAGACTTTTATGGAAACGTATTACAAACAGCGCGCCGCAATCGATATCGAGGAAGCAATTAAAAAAATCCACGGGTGCCTGGAAAATTTTCTGGGCAGTTCCTGCTACAGTTGGATTTTCATGAAAGCCATGACCAATAAAAACAATTGGATGATCGAGCCGCCCGGCTATGGCGAAACGCGCGTGGACGGTCTTAAGGCCTATTGTAAAATGGATTTTTTATTTCCGGTGGATGGTACGGTCAATATCCTCGATTGGAAAACAGGGATTAAAAATACCTTTAAGCACACCAACCAGCTTAAAGGGTATGCCGTGGCGGCGCACAATAATTTCGGCATTCCCATTCGCGATATTTTCCCGAAAATCGTTTATTTGTACCCGAACTTCGACGAACTCGAAATTGCACTTACGGATGGTGAGTTGCAGGATTTTTTTAAGGTGATCAAGGACCAAACCAATCAGATGTACGGTTTTTTAAGCGATGTCGGGCGGAACGTTCCTTTGTCTATCGACAAATTCGTCATGACCCCGTCGCCTTCCTTATGTCAACAGTGCTGCTTTCAGGAGTTGTGTTTTCCGGCCGGGCTCCCGCACCAGACGTATTCCGGAGAACTTTGACGGAGGGAAGATTTATATTTATACTTAGGGAGTAACCCTCACTTTTGGGAAGGATGCCAGGTATGCTCAAGGATGCAAAATATCTTACCGAAAATGAACATAACGCCCTTGATGAAATCAAAAAACGTATATCAGCTCGCTACCCTGTCAAGCAGTTTATCCTTTTTGGGTCAAAAGCCAGGGGGGACTTTCGTTCTGATTCCGACATCGACCTGTTGATAGAAATAACTAATTCTCTTACTTGGCGAGAGAACGACGATATAATCGGAGAGGTTTATGAGGTCAACCTTGCTTATGGTACTTTGTTTACCGCGCATACGGTTGTAGAGCAGGAATGGAAAAGCGGCTTATGGACATGCTTATCGTTAAAACAAAACGTCGAAAAAGAAGGCGTTTTAGTATGAACGAAAATCAGCGTTCGGTATTGGTTGGTTCCTGGGTGGGAAAATCCGATTCCGCTTTTCAGGATGCTCGTTTGCTTTTTGAAAATGGTCGTCTGGCCTCATGCGTGAATCGCCTATATTACGCGGTTTTTTATGCAGCAAGTGCGGTGCTTGCTTTTCGCGGTCAGAGTTACGGAAAACATTCCGCCGTGCGCTCGGCGGTTCATCGGGATTTTATTAATTCGGCGCTTCTTGATAAAGAACAAGGACGCATTTACGACATTTTGCTAAGTAGAAGGGAACAGTCAGATTACCAACCGTCTGTGGTGTTTGCCGTCGAAGAAGTCGGTGAATATCTCGACAAGGCTTCCATAATGATCGGTGCGTTAAAAAAGATAATCGGGCAATAG
>JAQUMP010000491.1 GCA_028718065.1 Chitinivibrionales bacterium
GATACTTCTCGTCCATAACAATCCCTTGTATGTAAATCGTGTGATTTTTTGAAAGCTCTATTACGTCTTCCGCTCCGGATTCTTTATCAAACTCCCTTACATTCGGCTTGAGCGGGTTCCCAAAGACCGTCGATACTACTTTTACAATCTTCTTGTTGTTGAGCATAACAAGGCTGCCCACGGGATACAGCGAGAAAGAGTCTATTAAAGTTTTTACCAAACCGTTCTGGAAAGATTTGCCGTGCTCGCCGAGGATGATTTTTATCGAATCCGCCGGATGAAAAGCCTTCCGAAAATGACGCGTATGCGTTAGCGCTTCATAGGTGTCGCACATTCCTATAATTCTGGAATACCTATGAAGTTCGCCGGAACTCCCGCGCGGGTAACCCGAATCGTTTTCGCGTTTATGTTCTTCGAGCACCACTTTCCCAAGCCAGGGAAATTCGTCTTTTATATTTTCCAGGAAACAAGAGGCGACAAGGGGATGACTTTCCAAAATTCTCTTTTCTTTTTGCGTTAAAAAGCGGTCATGAAAAAAAGCGGCAGGATCGATAAGCATCATCCCGATATCGTGTAAAAGCGCGGCCACCACCAGATTAACCAGTTCCGGTTTCTCTATTTTAAGGTCCAGGCCCAGTTTGCAGGAGAGAATCGCGACATTTAACAAATGGCATGGGAAAAAACGGTCAAGATAATCCGGACGCATGGCCTCGACAAGAAGTTCGGGCGACCGCGGCAAACCATTTACCAGCATTTCTGACAGGGTATAGAGGCTTTCAAAAGGCGCTTCGCGTGCATGCAAGGGCTTCTGCCGTATCAAAGTGTTGAGCACCACCTCTTCGATTTTCCGGAGGAAATCGCCGTATGTTTGGGAATACGTTTTATCCGGGAATACCGGCGCGTCATACAGCGGTTCGAGGACCGAAGGGGAAGGCGCGTTAGCGAAAAGCGTAATTGACATACTATATTCACTCCTTTGCGCACAATGTTTCTATATAATTTTCACTATTTTTCCGCCAGGTAACTTTGCATTGGGCGCAGGCAAAACGGTTGTTCCCCGCAAGAAACCTAACGAAAAATTTAACTCCCCGGTCAAAGACATAGACATAATTGTCATGCTTGCACTCCGGGCAGGAAGTCTTGGTGATTTGCATAAAAAACCTTCGGATCAATGAATAACGATGCAATCCCGTACGACCTTTTCAATGTCTTTTTTACTGAAGGGCTTTTTTAAAAAAGCTTTAATGCCCAATTCCTTGACCTTAACATCGTCCACTATTCCGGAAATCAGGACAATCGGCACCTCTTTAAAATTTTGGGTTTCCCGGATTCTTTTAACGATCGTCAAGCCATCCACGTCGTCCAATCCATAGTCGATGATAATCAAGTCCGGCCTGAAATCTCCCATGGCCAGCAAGGCCTTTAAACCATTCAAGCAGGGCAGGATCCTGATCGGAATATCTTTGAGCGTTTTAAGAATGTCCTGCAACATGTCGAGCATAAATTGCTCGTCGTCAATGAGAATAATATTAAATTCTTTTTTATTTATTTTTTGCATTTTAAGGAAAGCGCCCAATTCCTTGCGGGAAATCCGGTGGGTTCCGGTAGGCAGTTGCATGGATTTAAGATATCCCTTTTCGATCCACCGGAAAACCGTGGTCCGATCCAGGTTGAATTCTCTGGCAATATCGCTGATTTTTAGCAGTTCGTTTGTCGATTCCATAAGAATCCATACCTTTTCGATGCATGAATTAGGGCATTAAACGCAACGTAATCAACAAAATCAACAGTATAATTGTACCTGCGTTTAGAATTTTTGTCAAGGGCATTTTAAACGCGGGAAATATTCGGAAAATTTATCATCCACCCGGCAAATATTTATTCAACATTTCCGCGAGTTCGTTTTTTCTGAAAGGCTTGGCAATGCTGCCCGTAAAGCCGTATTCAACGGGGTTTTTCATGACAGGATCGTTTGAGTAACCGCTGGTTACAAAAACCGGTATATCCTTATCCAACTTTCTAATTTCTTCAACGGCTTTTTTACCCCCCATACCGCCCGGCACGGTCAGGTCAAAAATCAATGCGCAAATTGCGCGTCCGGCTTTGGTTTCCTCAATAAAGAATTCCACCGCCTCGCTGCCGTTATTTTTACTTATCACGGAATATCCGTAATCTTCCAGCATCTCCCCGACAATTTCCTGCATTTCCTTTTCGTCATCCATAAAAACGATTGTTCCGCGACCCCTATGACCGGTGACGGAGGCCGGCTTTACAAAAACGGATTCCGGCGATGCGGGCAGAAAAGCATGAAACGCACTCCCCTCGCCCGGCTCAGATTCCACTTGGATTACCCCGCCATGACGGTAGATAATTGAATGGCAGACCGCCAGACCAAGGCCGCGTCCTTTAGGTTTGGTCGTGAAAAACGGATCAAAAATGCGGGGCAGGATTTCTTTGGGAATTCCAAGGCCCTGGTCTTTGATGGATATTTTTACATAGTTGCCGGCTTCCAAAGTGACATGCTCTTTTTCAGCAAAGGAGACGTTTTCCGCTTTTACCTCGATACTGCCGCCATCGGGCATGGCCTGGTGGGCATTGATAATAAGGTTATCGATGACCTGCGCGACCTGGTTCTTGTCGATATTGCACAACCAGAGATTTTCGGCTATTTTAAAATTGCATGAAATATCCGAACCGCTCAGGGCCAATTGCGCGACTTCCTGAATAAAGGATGGTATCGGCGTAATTTTCCGTATCGGGGCGCCGCCCTTTGCAAATGTCAACAATTGGTCGGTGATTCCGCGCGCCCGGTCGATTGAACCCATTACTTTTGACAAATAGTAAGTTACTTTTGGGTCTTTGGATATTTCATGGGCCATTTCAATATAGCCGAAAATGCCGCCAAGTAAATTGTTAAAGTCGTGGGCGATGCCGCCGGCAAGAACGCCGATGGATTCGAGTTTTTGCATCTTTTGAAGTTCCAATTCCATGCGTTTATTTTCGGTAATGTCGCGCGCGACGATCATAGTGCATTTTTCGCCGTTTATTTCCATAATACGGGCCGAAAACAGCACACTCCGGATTGCGCCGTTTTTCATGCGCAACGAGACTTCCATGCCGAGCACTTCCCCATGGGCGTTCAACGTTTCCACCATGCGGTCCCGGTCTTCCCGGCAAGCCCAAAGCCCTATGCCGCCGGGCACGGGTAACGATGAATGTCCCAGGACTTCTTCGGCGGTAAAACCGGTCGTGTCTAAGAAGGCCTGGTTTACTTCCAGGTATGTTCCATCGCAGAGCCGGGTAATGGTGATGGCATCGGGACTGGTTTTAAATATCTTGGAGAACTTCTCATTGCTCTGATGCAGCGCCTGCTCTTC
>JAQUMP010000492.1 GCA_028718065.1 Chitinivibrionales bacterium
ATCGCAAATCACCAGCGAAAGCGGATCGTTGTACCGCAGGGTCCGCCGTATTTCGTCGTGCAGGGCGGCATCGTACTGGCGGCGGTTGCAGAGGCCAGTTAATCCGTCGTGCGTGGCCAGGGCGTTGGCTTTTTCCAGGATCAATATTTTTTCCATGGCCAGGCCGGCCGAGGTCGTGAGTCGCAGCAGTAAATCGCGGTTGCTGTGTGTAAAGGCGTCGCGCTGGCGGCTTTCGAGCAGCAGCGCCCCGCGGCATTGGTCGACGCCCAGCGGAAACGCCAAAAAAGATTGGAACTCGCTTGTCCTGGGCTCCTCGGCAAAGTAGCGCAGTTCATAATGACCGGCCGTAAAATTGCGGTAAAAGGCGATGTTCTTGGAATACAGCAGCCCGATCAGGGTCTTGTCGTCGAGCGAAAAAGTAACATCCTGTAAACCTTCGGTATGCGCGCCCCACGCACTGCGCACCACGGCCTGGCGGCTCTCCCCAAGCCGCAGGCTTATGCTTAAACGGTCGCATGCGATCGCAAACGGCACCAGGTTTACCAATTTGTCAACAATGGTCTCCAGCGACAGGTTGGCGAAAAAATCCTTTTCGATGGAACTCGTGGCCGCCAGCCGCAGGTGTTGCAGGTTGTGGTCGGTGGAGGTATAGGTGGCGAACACGGCAAGACCGAGCAATTCGGCGATGGCCGAAAGGTACAGGTGGTCGCTGTCGGTAAAGTGGCGCACCGTCGTGCTGTCGGCGATGATCGTGCCGCGCTCGGCGCCTTCCACCACGATCGGACTGGCCATGAGCGAGCGGATGCCGGCGTCGCGGGTGTAGTAGTAGAGCGTCATGCTGTCGGTAACGATCTCCTGCAGGTTGAGCTGTTTGAGGCCATCCTTGAGAAAGGCGCCGATTACGCCCACACCCGGATAGATCACGGCGTCGTGGTTGATAAAGGGGCTGCTGCTGTCGCAGCGGCGGATTTTGTAACCGCCGTCGCTGCTCGGAAAAAAAATCGCGATGGTATGGGCTTCCAGATGCGCGCGCAGCAGACGTATGCAGGTGTCAAGTATTTTGTCAACGGTCTTTTCGCTTTCCACCCAGGCCGCGGCCCGGAATCGGCTTCCGAGCACCTCACCCGAAATCCCCTCGAGGGCTTCGGTCACCACCTGCGATGCCTGCCGCATGAGGGGCGTTTCCGCGCCCGTTTCGGGGAGCGCCGCAACCTTGGTATTGTCCTCGGAGACGCCCTGCAAGAGCCCCAAGGCCAGCGCCCCCAACACCAGGAGACAGACGATAACTCCCAGCGTTCCCCAAAAACCGGGAATAAAAAGGCAGGCCAGGCTCACGCACAGCGCGATAAGGGCGGTAAGATGGTTGTTAGGCCCGATTTTCATGGGGAGAGAGTTTTTCCCGGATAAGCGTTATGACCGTGTTTCTTTCAAACGGTTTGGAAACAACCGCCGCAAAACCGAGATTCAAAAGACTTTTAACCGAATGCTCTTTTATAAATGCGGTGGCGGCGATGACCGGGATGGCGGCGGTCTCCGGCTGTTTTTTAAGCGTATTGAGCAGCTTTATACCGTCCATGACCGGCATCATGATATCGGTAAGGATCAGGTCGGGCTTGAACAGTCCGGCGATTTTGAGCGCCTCAAAACCGTTAAGGGCCGTGGCGACCTCGAAATGCTGGTAGAGAATAATTTCCAGCAGGTCTAAAATATCGTGGTCGTCGTCGATAATCAGGACGCGCCGCCGGACGGAAACGGGCTGTTCGCTCTTAGTTGATTTTGCCATTCTGCAAACTCTCCGCAATTTTAAAAAATACCGAAAGTAAAGTTACCCTCAACCCCCAACCCCTTCTCCCGTTAATGATTGCCATTTGCCTGTGGCAGATTCCCGGCAAAGGGGCGAAGGGGATGAGGGCTTACCTTGACGTTCCGCGATACAGAAAAAGTCCCACCGCTAAAAACAGGACCGTTCCCAGCCAGGCGCCGACCAGGGGCGGCAGATCGTTGTTCTGGCTGAAGGCCAGGGCAAACCGGGAAATGATCCAGAACAAAAAACAGATCATAATGCCCACGCCAAAAAGCACGGCCCCGCCTTTTTTCCCCATGCGCGCGGCAATGGAAACACCGAGCAGGACCACGATAAACCCCAGCAGCGGCGTGGCCAGCTTAAAATTAAGTTCGGCGTCGAATTTGGCGACATCTTCGCCGCGCTTACGGGCTTTTTCGATAAATCCGCGCAGCTCCCAATAGCTCATTTCGGCGGGGCTGCGAATGAAGGCAACCATCTCCTGCGGCGAGGCCTTAAGAAGCGTGTCGGAAAGGGTGTCGAAGGCCGTTAACTTCGCGTTTTCTTTGGAAAAATCCATGGCCGTGCCCTTTACAAATCGCCAACGGCCGTCCAGGTAAACGGCCTGGGCCGCTTCGATGCGGCGCAGAACGCGGTTGTCCTTCATGGTCTGACGCCACACATTCCGGGCCTGCTGGGGCCTGGTCCGGAAACTTTCGAAATAGTAAAGGGTTGAATCGTTGCCGAAATAATAAAAATCCCGTCTTGATTCGGCGACGGCGGCCTCGTTTGCCTTAAGGGAGGAAATCCGGACGTGTTTCTGGCCGTTTTCTAATTTGTCAAGCAATTCTTTCCGCGCGGCATTGGCCGAAGGCAAAACCTGCTCTCCCAGCGAGAACGCCGCTACCGACAGGAACGCGCCCATAAGCAGAAGCGGCCAGGTGGCGCGGCGAATGGAGAGGCCGGCGGCCTTGAGCGCCGTTAATTCGTTGTATTTGGCCATGCCGCCGACAGCGGCCATGGCCGATAGAAGGCCGGCGATGGGCAGAACGAGCTGCACGATCCAGGGAAGATAATACCAGTAAAATACCAGGATATCGTCCAGCCCGGCCGTTTCGAAGCGGCGCAGATTGGCGATATAATCGATGACCGTAAAAATAAGACAAATGGAAATAAGGATGCCGGCCAGGTACGCGCAAAATTGGCCGGTAACATACAGGGGCAGGGTCAGTTTGAGACGTCGCGCCGCCACGGCGGGCAAGCGCTTTACCAAGGCGCGGCGAACCGCTGCCCCCGGGCGCTCGCGGCCTAAAAAGCGGCGCAGGAGCGCCGCGGCCTTATTTACAATAGGCACAAAAACGGCCCGCAGCGAAATCCCTCTACTTTCGCGCACCATCAATACGACCAGAACAAGGCCGACGACCGCCACGATAATATTACCGGTCCACATCGCGGCAAACGGCGATATGCTCCCCTTGTCGGCCAGGGCCTCGCCGCCGATGAGCGTGATCCAATACAGGATAAAAAAGAAAATGCTGTAGGTGGCGCCCACCGAGAGGCCGCCGCGACGGG
>JAQUMP010000493.1 GCA_028718065.1 Chitinivibrionales bacterium
CGGCCCCTGCCTCAGGGCCACCGGCCTGGAACACGACCTGCGTGAAGCCGAGCCTTATTATATGTACGATCAGTTCGATTTTTCCGTGTGCGTGGGTACCAACGGCGACACCTACGACCGGTTTTTTGTGCGCGTGTATGAAATGTTGGAAAGCGCCAAGATCATCCGCCAGGCGCTGGCGCGCCTTAAAAATGCGCCGGCCGATGAAGCAAAAACAAAAAAAGGGGCCCGCAAAATCGCGCCGCCCGCCGGGGAAATTTACGATTGCACCGAAGCCGCCAATGGCGAGCTTGGATTTTTTATTGTATCCGACGGGTCGGTAAAGCCCTACCGCATAAAAATTCGCGCGCCGTCGCTGTGCAACTATTCGGCCATCGAGCGCCTGAGCCAAGGCGTCATGATCGCGGACCTTGTTTCCATTATCGGCAGTCTTAATGTTATTGGCGGGGAGATCGACCGATGATGAATTCCGACTGGATGTTTCTGGGGACCACCACCGCCCGCGCGGTTTTTATGTGGGGGCTGACCCTGGTATTTATCCTTATTAATATTTTTCTGGAGCGCAAAATATGCGCCTTTGTGCAGGACCGCGTGGGTCCGAACCGCGCCCACATTTGCGGCGTGCGCCTGTTTGGGTTTATCCTTAATTTCGCGGATGCCGTTAAGCTTATTTTCAAGGAAGATATCCTCCCGCCCTTTGTCAATAAAGCTTACTACATTGCCGCGCCCGCGGTCATTATGACGATTGCGCTCATGGGCGCGGCGGTGGTTCCTTTTGCCGATGACCTGACCGTGGGCGGCTTCACCCTTCCCATGCAGGCGCTCAATTTAAACGTTGGTTTTCTTTACATTCTGGCGCTTACTTCGCTCTCGGTTTATAGCTTAGTGCTTGCGGGCTGGGGCTCCAACAGCAAATATCCGCTGCTCTCCGCCATGCGCTCTTCGGCCCAGATGATAAGTTACGAAATTTCCATGGGGCTTTCGCTCGTGGGGCTGGTGATGGTCTTCGGCAGCGTTGACTTGGGGCAAATCGTTAAAGCCCAGGGCGGACTTATTGCCGGTGTCGTGCCGCGCTGGGGAATCGTGGTGCAACCGCTGGGAGCGCTGCTCTTTGCGGTTGCCTCGCTCGCCGAACTCAACCGCACGCCCTTTGATTTGCCCGAAGGCGAATCCGAAATCATCGGGTTTCATGTTGAATACAGCTCGATGAAATTCGCTCTCTTTTTTATGGCGGAATACGCAAATATCTTTGTGGCCTCGGCCGTGTTCGCGGCCCTCTTTCTGGGAGGCTGGCAGATTCCCTGGCTTACAACCGCGGCCATAAAAGAACATGCCGCGCCCGTTTTTCGCACTGTGTCAATTGTGGCGCTGGCCGCGATGATGGCGGTGGCCGCTTTGCTGGTGCGCTTTTACCGCAAAAGACCCTATCAATGGAAGGACCTGCGCCGTATCGAAGGTCCGGTATTATTATCGGCCTTGGGCCTGGGCGCCCTGCTTGCCGTAGCGGGAATCGTCGCCTCGTATGTAATTACGCCGGGGCCGATCATGGCCGCGCTGCTTGCCTGCGGCTTGCAGATGGCCGCGTTTTGCGGAAAGTCATTTTTTCTCTGCGCCTTTGTAATCCTGGTGCGGTGGACCTTGCCGCGGTTACGCTACGACCAGCTCATGGCGCTGGGCTGGAAAATTATGCTGCCGCTGGGCTTAGCAAATCTGCTGGTTACCGGCTTGGTGTTGTTATTGAAAAAGGGATAATTCTTTACAATGGCGATTATCGTTAAAAAAGCAAAACTCAATGTATTCGAAAAGGTCTATATTTTCGAAATCGCCCGCGGCATCGTGGTTACCATAGGCCACTTTTGCAATAGTCTTATAAATCCGCACCGTTTGCCCACGCTCAACTATCCGGAGCAAAAACGGCGGCTGTTGCCTAACTATCGCGGCCGGTTGCGCCTGCTTAAAAACGAGACCGGCGAACTCAAATGCACGGCCTGCCTCTTATGCGTAAAGGCCTGTCCGGCAAATTGTTTAACCGTAGAAGCCGCACCGGCGACTCCCGGCGCAAAACGGACGCCGGCGCGCTATGATCTGGACGTAGGGCGTTGCATATTTTGCGGCCTGTGCGTGGAAGCCTGCCCATTCGGGGCGATCGATATGAACAGCGGTATTTACGAGCTGGCGGACAAGGACCCGGCCCGGTTTATATTTACCAAAGAGAAATTAGCCCAAGAGCGGGGACCGCAATGATTTTACGGGAGATATTCTTTTTTTTGTTCGGCGGCACGGCGGTGCTGTGCGGGCTCTTTATGCTCACCAGAAAAAGCGCCCTCAGCGGCGCCGTGAGTTTGGTTGTCTGTTTTTTGAGTTTTGCCGGGCTCTATGCCATGCTCGACGCCCCTTTTATCGCCGCCATGCAGGTCTTGGTGTACGCCGGCGCAATCATGATGCTTATCATATTTGTGATTATGACCATCGACCTGAGCGCCGAAGAACGGCGCGCGGAAAAACCGGTGATTGTCGGCGGCATAATTGCCGGGGCAATAGTCGCGGCGGCCATTGCCCTGTACTCGATAACGGTGCGGGGTCTGCCGCATATAACCGGAGCGGCGCGCATTGACGGATCGGTCACCCATATCGGTGCGGTCATGTTTTCAAAGCATGTGCTCAATTTTGAAATGCTCTCGCTCCTGTTGCTCGTCGCCCTGGTCGGGGCGGTGGTATTGGGAAAGAAAAAGGCCAAGGAAGGATAAAACCGTGGAAACAACCTGGTATCTTTACTTGGCCGTCGCGATATTTTTTATCGGGCTCTTTGGCGTGCTGGTACGCCGCAACGTGTTCTTTTATCTTATGTCAATTGAACTCATGCTTAATGCCGCCAACCTGGTTTTTGTGGCCTGCGCCCGGCAGCGCGGCGATATTAACGGGCAGGTGCTGGCCTTTTTTGTGATGGCCTTAGCGGCGGCCGAAGCCTGCGTCGGACTCGCCATCGTGATCCTTTTTTTCCGGAAGCGGCGTTCCATCAGCCTCGATAGCGCCACGGAGATGCACTCGTGATTAATTCCCCCATAGAAACCATGCTCTGGATCATTCCGCTTGCCCCGCTGGCGGGAGCCCTTTTGCTGGGAGCGCTGGCGGCCCTTTCGCCCCGGCGCGGCGAGTTCCCGGGACGCTCTTTTGTTTCCATCATCGCCTGCGCCGGTCCAATGGTATCGCTGCTGGTTTCGGCCGGGGTCGTGTATGCACTGGCGCAGACGCCCGAAAACAGAACACTCCACCAGACGCTCTATTCCTGGATCACCTGCGCTTCTTTGTCAATCGACCTGGCTTTTGAGGCCGACCGGTTTGTGGCGCTCA
>JAQUMP010000494.1 GCA_028718065.1 Chitinivibrionales bacterium
AAAGAACACTATTTTTTTGAAACGCATGACAAGACTCCTTTTAACGTTTGATTATTGCAATACGGTAAACTAAAGGCTAAAGGCCACATAAAACGTCTCCTCTCCCCGCGCAACCAGCAGCAGCACGGCGTCGCCTGAATGCAATTTTTTGGTGAGCTCGCTTAATTGCCGGACCGATTCCACATCCTGGAAATCCTTCTCTTTTATTTTTATCTGTTGAACGAGGTCGCCCTCCTTAAGTCCCGCCCGTGCGTCGCCGAGCGAGGGTGAAACTTGCCGGACAACAACCCCTTTTTTGCCTTCGGGGACATTGTATTTCGCCCGCAAATCCGGCGTAAGGTCGGCAAGCGTGAGACCAAGCTGCTCCTTTTCTTTTGCGACCGGCGCGGCCTTGCCGGAAGCGGTTTCACCGAGTTTGGAAACCGTTTTTTCGTTGCGCGCCGCCACGGTCATTTCGAGCGTAAGCTCTTTACCGTTGCGAAAGACAACCACCGGCGTTTTGGTCCCGGGCGGCAATTCCGCCACCGAATTTCTGAGCGCGTTGGCGCTTTCCACGGGTTTTCCCCCGATCGAAAGGATCACGTCGCCGCGCTTAATGCCGGCCCGGTCCGCCGGTTGTCCTTTGTAAACGTCTCCCACCAGCACGCCCTTGCGATCTCCCAGATTAAGCGCCTCGCTGATGGATTTGTTCATGTTCTGGATCGAAACGCCCATCCAGCCGCGCGTAACTTTGCCGGATTTAATAAGTTCCTCCATCACCATTTTCGCCAGGGAAATGGGAATGGCGAAGCCGATGCCCATGAACCCGCCGGTCCTGCTGTAAATTAAGGTGTTTATGCCGATGACCTTGCCTTCTACATTTACCAGCGCACCGCCGGAATTGCCGGGGTTGATGGCCGCGTCGGTCTGGATGTAATTCTGATATAAATTAGGATCGCCCACTTCGCGGTGCAGCGCGGAGACAATCCCTAAAGTCACGGTTGAGGTGAGGCTGAAAGGATTTCCAATGGCAAGCGCCCAATCGCCGGGGCGCAGCTTGGCATCGTCGCCCAGGACCGCAACCGGCAGGTGGTCGATTTTTTCTTTGATTTTAATGACCGCCACGTCCGAAAGGGAATCGACGCCGATTATTTTTGCCTGGAATGAACGTTCGTCCGTAAGCTTTACCTGGAGTTCGCTGGCTCCCGCGACCACATGATAATTCGTCAGGATAAATCCGTCCGCGGAAATTATCACGCCGGAACCCAAGCCTTGTTCCCGGTATTCATGTTTTTGTGCGTTTGGTTTATTGGACCTTCCATGCCTCCGGCCTTGATTTGGGTTCCTGAAAAAAAATTCAAAAGGGCTGTCAAAGCTGCTGTCGCTGAAGAAATCAAAAAAAGGGTTCTGGTTTTCGGTGATGGTATCGATCTTGGTAATGATGACCGAAACCACGCACGGCGTGACCTGCGCGGCTATATCGGCAAAAATGGTCCTGAAGGAAGTGGTGTCGGTCAATTTCTCCAGGACATTTTGCTGCAAGACAGGCGCGGAAATCGTTTGCGGCGCCTGCGGCTTTGAGGAACACAGCAGGCTTGACGAAATTAAACACACAATGAAAAGGCCCCTTTTAGCGGGACGAGATAAAATATTTCGGTCCATTTTCAGGCTCCCTTTAAGTAAAGGCTGTCGCGGAAAGACCTGTTGTTCATACGTGCTGCGGATCATGACCCAAGTCATAGTGCAAAAAACGCGCCAACAGATACTTCATTAAATTAATGAACAACATAATCATGTTTGCGTCCGCGAAAGGTTGCCGTAAATTTACATGGCCGGACAACGAGCGGTTTTTACTTTAACCGTTCAAGGAAAAACCAGGGAGATAAATGCTTTTCGCATTTTTAAAAAGAATTTTCTTAAAAATGGGAAACAATTAAAAAAAAGGTACTTGGCCCGGGTTTTATTTGTCAAGGCTTGCAGGCGCCTCGTTGGCGCAACCATACTCAGCTTTTTATTTCGGCGGCAGTGTGGTTTGTCCGGGATATTGCCGCGCCAGAACATTCTCCAGGTCGCTGGTGGCCTGGTCCATGATCAGTTCCAGAATCGCCGACATTTCGCGCACGACGTATTCGGGGCGTTTTTCGTAAACGCGTTTGCGGTCATCGAAGCTGCGCGAATATAGGATGGCGTTATCGCGTACACGGATAAAGGTGATTCGCAGGGCAAGGTGCGCAAACCATGTCACATCGCTGTCGTATTCTTCGAGCGCCTCAATCACGCCCGAAAGCTCGTAATCCGGTTGCTGGCCCTGGTCGTAGCGCCGGACAATATGATTTGCGATATTTGCCGTCAGGAGATGTTTCTGGACAAGATCGGTAATCATTTGCGCGGGCTTTACGGCCCAGACACGGTTGTTATCTTTTTGTAAAGCGACGGCGGTTCGTCCGCGGTGTTGATATTAAAATCATCCGGTTTGCCGGGCCCGACCTTGCGGATTTTTCTGAGGACCGCGCTGATTTCACCCTTGGCCGACTCTATGTGCGCCGCGTCAATGGGCTGAACGACAATCGTGACCGACTGGAAACTGCGCTCCGTGATCCGGCCCGAAAAGCGCTTCATGAAAACCGAAAGAATACGCCAAAAAGGGCGGTTGGTATAACGGCGTGTGCCAATTTGTTTATGTTTTTTGTGATCATATCACCTGAAGCCATTTGACAATATGCGCTTTTATCGCGTCATTGACAATCAGAGAAACCGCCATCGTATACCCAAAGAGCGTTGCCAGCGCCAACGGACTGATGGATGGAATTCCCGGCAGACCGATCAAGGCAATCGCGGCCATTGCGATCATGTCCAGCGCCACCGCCGATAGCAGGGTTGCGCTGGGCCGGGAGTTCCAGAAGTGGCGCCGTTCACGCACAATCAGGACGGTAAACATTCCCAGGTAGAAGACCGAAGCCAGAAAAAATGTGTGCATCCGGCCGGGGCTTTCGGCCAGGGCGAAATATTTAAGACCAAGATACAAAAGTCCGAAAAGTTCCGCCACGGTCAGGATTCCCAGCAAGCCGGCGATCTTTACCAGTCCCGCAATGTCCCAGCGGTCCGGTTTTTTCGACCACCGAACGGTGTCCGTTGACAAAGAGATGGTGACGAAATCCACCAGGAAAAGCAAAACGACAATGTCGACCGCCGACATGACATAGTATCCGGTGGCCAGATAGGCCGCGGTGATGAATACCGCCACCTCAAAAGTCTTAACGAGCTTGTTAAGCGTCCAGGTGAACATCCTTTGATAAATTATCCTGCCGGTTTTGACAAGACTGACGATATTGGACAGACCTTCGCCG
>JAQUMP010000495.1:0-739 GCA_028718065.1 Chitinivibrionales bacterium
GCCTGGGCCAGGGCCGCTTCAAAAGGACCCTGGTCGATCTTAAAAAGCAGGTCGCCCTTGGAAACATCCCGGCCCTCTTTAAATCCAACCTGCACCAATTGACCGCCAACGCGCGCGGTTATTATAACGGAATTAAAGGCCGCGACCGTGCCCGTTTCCCGCAATTCAAGCGGAATATCCATGCTCACGGCCTGCTGCGCGACAACCGGGACCCTCGGCGCGGTTTTAGGCGCGCTCTTGTTACCGCAACCGTTCAGGCCCAGCACCGTCAGCGCGGCGAGCGCTACGCTCAAAAACGGCCCCTTTTGAAAAATCTTCATGGGAACATCCTATCTGTCAAGTTTACCCGTATCGTGAGCGAGCTGGGCAAGGGCGAGCCACCAATCGGCATTCGCCGAGACCTGTTGCGCCCGTGCGTTCTGAAGCGCGGCTTGGGCGGTAAGGAGGTTGAGAATATTGCCGACACCGGCCTTGTAACGTCCAAAAGCCACATCATAGTTTTGGGAAGCGCTCTTGAGCAGGTCGCCGGCGGTGCGCACCCGTTGATCTGCCGTTTCCAGGCTGTAATAACTGGTCCAGACTTGCAGGGTGATAAGGTCCTGCATATTCTCGCCGGCGGCGCGCGCAGCATCGGCCTGCGCCCTGGCGGCAAGCACATCGAAATGATGGGAGAAACCCGAAAATATCGGGACGGTTATTCCCACGGCGGCGGCGTAGGTGTTGTTGCCCGCGGAAAAAT
>JAQUMP010000495.1:749-3325 GCA_028718065.1 Chitinivibrionales bacterium
TCCAATACTGCCGCTTGCCGAAACGGCGGGATAACCCTGTGCACGCACGCTCTTTACATGCGCGCCGGCCGCCAGCGCCTGGGCCTGCGCCGCGGCAAGGTCAGGACGCTCCCGCAACGCTGTTTCAAGGTATTCCTGAATTGTTTTTTTTGTCGCAATAAGCGGCGGGTTGCCTATGGGAAGCGTAGCGTCGTAAGAAATATTCGCCGGAAGGCCCATCGCCGTTGCAAGGACCCCGCGCGTTGTCATGACCTGTCCTTGCAAAGTTTCGAGCGTTAAGGTCGCCTGCGAAAGCGCCGTGCGCGCTTGCAACACGTCCGCGTTCGTTGCAAGACCGGCAAGGTTGCGATCGTTGGTGGCATTCAAGTTTGTTTGCATTTCGTCAACGGTTGCCTGCTGGGCGAGCTGGAGCGCTTTGGCGGCAAAGTAATTATAAAATGCCTGCTCCACGTTCAGGATAACGTCCTGGATTACGGCGTTATGCGTCCAGTCCGCCGCAAATAAAGCTTCGCGGCTCTCCTCCACCGAGGCTTCCCGACCGCCAAAATCAAAGAGCAGCCAGTTTAAACCGGCATTCGCCGCATACTCACGTGCGCCCGAAGAAAATTGCGCTCCCAGGCTCGGGTTTTTTTGGCGGCTCGCCGAGGCCGAAGCATTGACATTCGGTAAATACGCCCCCCGCTTGCTGCCATATTGCGCGGCTGCCGCGCGGGCCCGCGCCCAGGCCTCTCGGGTTTGGTTATTTTTAAGCAAGGCAATCGTAATGATGTCGGCGAGCGTTAGACTATGGATATTATTGAGTAACTCTTGCGGAATAACGGATGACTTTGATGATTGCAAAACGGACGCCTTAAATGCCTTTTGCTTTTCGATCGCCGCCTTGGGCGGCGTCCAGGGAATTTCCGGCCGGGGCGACGAGCCCGGCTCTCCGTCAACTCGCGGCAGATTGTCGGCGCACCCGGCGAAAAACAAAAAGATATATGCAGCACCCAAAATTTTTGCAATTTCCAAACTTGCGGTTCGGCGAAAATGGCTCCTCAATACTCCCATGAAAAAGCCTTAGTTGTTTTAATACGAAAATAATCGGCCTTTCTCCAAAGAAAAGCAAACAGTATACCATCTCCCCTGCCCGAAATCGACATGCATGTTCTGAATCATTTTCCCATTTTCAGGAACGCCTATCTTATAAATGAGAAAAATCATTGTCCCACTTGAGGATATCTAATGCTGGTTCGGTGGCGCATTTTTTGCTTCTGATTATAAAAAGGAGAAATCAACCATGAAACCTAATTTTCTTTACAAAATTGCGGGGAGTGTAATTGCGACAAGCCTTCTGGCTGGATGTGCATCCTATGTTATTTCCGAGAATTTCCGCAAAGAAACGGCAAAAGACGTTATTGTTCCCATGGTGCAGGAAAATCCGCAGAAATATATAGGAACAAAGGTCATCTGGGGCGGACAGATCGTGGAGGTAACCAACGATTCGGCAGGAAGCCACCTTTGGGTTTTCGAAACGATGCTTGATAATGACGAATACCCTATGGAAGCGCAGCATTCACGGGGCCGCTTCATTGCAACCACGACCAAATTTCTTGACCCGCTCATTTACATTAAGGGACGCAAGGTCACCATCGGGGGCGAAGTTTTAGGCGTTGCCAACCAAAAACTCGGCAACGGCACGTATCCTTACCCGGAGGTAAAAATCGACGAGCTGCGCTACTGGATTCCCTATCCCGCGTACCGGTATTACCCGTATTATCCCGATTATTCGCCGTGGTGGCACTACCCCTGGTGGTATGACCGGCCCTACGACGATTTTTACGGACGGCATAGAGGCCGGTAGACAAAGCACGTTTGATCTTGATTTTAGGGATTAAAACATCTATTTTAAGTGTAAGATTGAGTTCTAAACGGGCGGCAGCAACCTGGGCCCAACTACTATATTTTGGTGAAGCGAACAGACTGTCCAAACGCTTATCCAAACGCCCCGATCAATAATTCTTCCTATCGGTTACAGACTTGTAATTGTCAATTAATTTTGAGATAATCGATTATAGATTTTCCCGACTACCAATATTGCCTTAAAGGGACAATTCATGAAGCAATTTCAGAAGAGGATTTTACCTGTTTGGATTATTTTTATGGTTTGCATTGGATACTACCCCATTTTTGCGCAAAACTATCCGGATAGTTTTTATGTGCATGTAACCTATTATGATTATCATACGAATCCTTCTATAGGCGTTGGTTTGCTCAACACTAATTTTGAAATGGGATCTTGTGGCGGCGCTATTGCAATTTTGGGAATGGTTCAAGAAACTCTTGCCCTAGACCACAAACCGCTTCTTCAAACTTTAGCCCCCGGCTTTTGCAACAATAGTTCCCTTAATTACTGGTTTCGACCCAGCGGCGCATGTGCACCTTCTGATTTTTGCGCGGTAAAATTCGATCCTTTCTCGGGTCATTGGAGCGGGCTTAAACCCTACGTTCCCAACTCTGCCGATCCTCACGAAAAATTTGCGCCTCAAGGGGTAAATTGGATGTATACACATTCAACTACTTACCCTAACATGAAC
>JAQUMP010000496.1 GCA_028718065.1 Chitinivibrionales bacterium
GGTATCCTCGCAGAATATCAAATCAACCTCCTTTAAGACCTTTATGGCTCTTAAAGTTATATCCTCAAGATTGCCTATGGGAGTTGCAACTATATATAACAAAAACTTTTTTTTGCCACCACAAGGAGGATCGCGTGTCCGAACCATTTAAATCGGCCAAGATTGTTTTAAAGAGTCCTTTATTTTTTATGTTCGTGGGCTTATGCATGTCCCAGATCCAGGCCGCTCCGCCGGCGCGGGCCGTCGCCGCCGGTTTTACCGTCAATACATTTTCGAGTACTTTCGATTCTACCCAGGTCGATATGAAAAATTCCCTGGCAACCGGTTTTAAGTGGTATCTGAGCCAGTTTTTCGATTGGGGCGTAATTCCGGCCTCGCAGATAAAATTAAACAGCGATGCTAGCGCCACAATCTCCACCTCGGGAATTACCATTAACCAATGGCTCTATCCTTATGATGGTTCCGGCGTTCCCGATTATACCTATACCGGGCTTCAAAGCGCCGGCAAAAAAGTGGTTGGGACGGACACCAGTTGGGTCGGTACGGTATTCGGCGGCGGCGGTTATTTTGAAGTGACGGTAAAAATTAATGCGCCCCACTATCCCGATGGCGGCCCTTCCTGCTGGTTAATGTCTATCGAAAAAATGGCGAATTTGCCGAGCTTGCACTGGCCCGGCCAGGCGGTGGGTTACCAGCATTTTTCGGAAATCGATATGTTCGATTTTCATGATGTTGTTGCGCCCCAGTACCGAGCTTTCGTGCGTGAACTTTATGGTACTTTGCCAATGTACAACATAGCCCAAACATCCAACTTCCCTCATTGTTATATTAATTTTCCGGCAAATAACGACCTGACCGCCTCTCATAAATATGCATTTATATGGGTCCCGGCCACCGCCGATAAAACCGGGTATGTGACATTTTTCTACGATGACAAGGCCATGGGCGACAGCGTAAGCTGGTCGAAATATGCCAACCAGGCTGCGCCTCCTGCAGATCCATGGCGGCTGGGCTTTCTGGACACGCAGCATTTAGTCATGGTCCTCGGTGACACCTATACGCCGGGTATGACGGTTCAACTGGTAAATGTGTGGCAGAAGGCCGATAACACCGGCGGCAAAGACAACGTGATACCGGTAACGCTTCCGGCCATGACCTCCCAGACCGTAGCGACCTCCCTGCCCGCGGCGGGAAAATCCGTTGCGAACAATGCGTTGTCTTATGCGATTGACAAAGGAAATTTAATCGTTACGGTCGGCCTTACGGGCCCCCATGCTTTGGAAATCGTCCGGCCCGACGGATCGGTTGCCACCCGTTTTTTTGGAACGAATTCCGCGAAATATTTCCTGAACCACAAAATGCTGCCGGCGGGAATTTATATGCTTCGCGCGATCGCCGTGTCCGGGAACAAGGCTGCGAAACTTTTGGTTTGGTATTAAAGCAGTGACGCCACCGGCAGGACGGCCGCGAAAGCAATAACGAAAAAATCGGGCGATACCGGTTTGACAAAAAACCGAATCAAAAAAGTCAATAATGTCAATTAATAGAGATAACCCGGCAATGGATTTTACATTAAATTATCTCACGGTTGTTGATCGGTTAAAAATAAAAAAGGGAGGATACGGTGAAAAAATTCGTGTCTTGCGGCTTTATGGTGTTGATCGTTGCCTTGAACCTGTGGGCTGTCGACGGCATTGCCGTAACGGTACGAAATCAGGCCCAGTCGTATAGCGGTGATCATTTTAATGGAGATATTTACCGTATCGATATCAAAGGAAGCCAAAAAGCCAACGAAACCAAGTTAGTCACGGGGAATTCGTCCCATGCGCATATCTCTCCGAACGGTAAACGTATCGCGTTTTTCCAAAGTAATACTGTTAATGGAATCTCCCAATGGTACGTATGTGTTATGAGTATCGATGGCGGAACAATTACAAAATTATGCCCGGCCCATCCATATAGTACACTGGATTTTCCCACGAATGATTGGATATATTGGGCTAATGGGTGCGGGGGGGATGTCGCTCCGCGAATGAATCCCGGCTCCACAGATTCAGCCGAGTATATATTCCGGGTCAATGCCAATGGCGGGGCGCGCGAGTTTGTGATAATCATGCTGAATCCCCCCTATACCCAGGGCGGCACCCCCACGCACGTAGGGCTGGGGGGTGAGGACCTCGATGTTGATACCGGACTTACGCGATTCTGTAACCACCCGTACTATGGCGGCGCCAGCGGGGGCTATACCATATATTCCTTGTCATGGGGCGATGGTATATGGCGCCCCAAGTATACAGCAGACGGTTGTGGAGGAGGGATGTCGTTTGACGGCCATTATCTTTATCTGGGAAATCAGGACCATGCCTCTTACCGTATCATAAATATCGACTATCCCGGCGGTTTTACTAATACAAACTACCCTTGCTGTATTTCACAAATTCCGGAAGCTGTGGATACTACCGTTTATTGCGGCAATACACATTATCCCACGTATTATGGTAATGGAGGCGCTACAAACAACGCCGATTGGATCGTAAGATGTCGTAATTCCGTGCCTGAACTAAATGGTGGAGAGGGCCAAGACTTGTTTAATTGGAGAACGGGAGAACAGATCGTTACCGGATTGGGTGACGGCGGCGATTTCTGGGTTGGATCGGCGTCGAACGCTACGACGATGGTCTTGAACCCTGCTACGCTTAATTTTGTAGCCGAGAAAGGCGGGGCGTCCCCGGCGGCGCAAACGGTCCAGATCGGCAATAGCGGAAGCGGGACCCTTAACACCGTAACCAACAGTATTAGCTATACAAGTGGCTCGGGATGGCTTACCGTGAGCGCCGGCGGTACGGGGAACGCTCAGACGCTCAGTAATGCAATTACGGTTGGCTCGCTTAATATCGGGACTTATGCGGCGACGGTGACCGTATCCTGCGGCAACGCTCAACCGGCAAGCGCCCTCTATACCGTTGCTTTACAAGTAATCGATCCTTCCTTGACCTTGGCAAATGTAACCGTCACGCCGGCGAAATGCACGACCAGCACCTGGTCGACGGTGCCTTTTACCGCCGTTGCCACGACCGGCACCGGGGTTAATCTTGGACAACTACCCGCATTCAAGTGGGCCGTATCCGGCGGCCAGTCCATAGATTCCACGAGCGGGTTATTTTCGGCAGGGTCCGCTCCCGGCGGACCATATACCGTCACGGCAAGTGCGACCTATAAGGGCGTAACAAAAAGCTCGACGGCAACGGTACTCCTTTACAGACCGGTTACCATTACCGCGCCCCTGCAGGGAGCAACGTATAAAATAGGAGATACAC
>JAQUMP010000497.1 GCA_028718065.1 Chitinivibrionales bacterium
AAGGTTGGAAAAAAGCGAAAGAAAAATCAACCAGGAAAAAAGAAACTTTTGACGAATAAAAAAACGGAATAAAAAAGAGGCGGTGTACGTTAATGGTGAAAGCGCCGGCATTTGATTTTTTAGGCCGTTTGCCTGGTTAGCACCTAAAAACACTATTTTTTAGCGTGCAAGCATAATTGAGATTGTGCGCATCGTAGCAATCGCAATTCGTACCGGACGATGAATAAGAAGTGCCGGCACTATTACTTTGGTAACAGCAACAACAGCTGCTGAGCGCGCTTGATGTTGAGTGGTTGTGGCTGAGCGTGCAACAGTCAAGCAGGGGATGCAAGTTGATATTTTGGGAAATAATCGCCGGCTTGGAATATGGTTTTTTCATGGTATTGTTCCCGCGAAAAGGACAAGGGCTGTTTTTATGAGCCGCTTGCGGACCCTGCAAACAATGCGCAGGGGAAACCTCCGATGTAAAATATAATACATCCGGTTAATTGCAGTGATAACTTTTCCCAGTAACCGGCCCCGATTATAGCCCAACCGGCCGATAAGGTTTGCTTGCTCCACGATTTCGATCGTGTCGCTGTTGTCCCCCATAAAAACCAGTCCCCCGTTGCCCAGATAAACCAGGCGATGCAGCAGGAGCCGGTCCTGATAATAAAAAAAATAGCACTGCCCGCAGCGCAAGGGTCCTATGGTGCGATCAAGGGCGACCGTTTGGCCGTCGCGGATAAAGGGCACCATGGAATTTCCCTGGGCAATGGCGCAATCGCCGTGTTCTTCTAAAAAGAAAAACGCCACGGCTTTGGCAAAATTGGCGTTAGACATTGCAGGCATAAACGGAGTGTTCGGAAAAATCATGCAGGGCGCGGGCCAGGTTGCAGACCTGTTCCGGCGGCCTTAAAAAACCGCCGTACATTTCATGCATAAGGCCGGGGCAAATCGTGCAATATTTGACAAATTGACAGTCACGACATGCGGCAATATCGGATTTCTTGAGCGATTTTAGCGTTTGATATTCGCCGGAAGAGTTCAGAATTTCGCTCAGCGTCCGGTCGTCGGCGACAATATTGCCGACGGGAAAGCTGCGCAAACTCAAGCAAGGCGCAATATCACCATTGGGAAAAACCTCGATGCTGGTCATGAGTTTTTGGCAAAGGTCCTGGTGCAGATACCCATTATTCAGATTGGCGCGATATAAACCAAGCATGTCCGCAACGGCCGGTTCCGGGGCGGCTTGCAAAAATCGAAGAAAAAAACTGCTCTGGACCATAGGGCCCAAATCGTAGCGGTCCGAATTAATAAGCACCTTTTCGTAGCCCACGGAAAAAGAAAACCCCATTTCACTGAAAAAAAGATGGGCCTTTTTAAGCTCCGCCAGGTTAAACTCCAGCGCATTCATAAGCACCGCCGCTTCGACCCCGCCCGCCATCAATTTTTTCCCATTGTCAATAATCTTTTCCAAGGCCCCGGAAACACCCATAAAGCCGTCGTTAACGGCGGCCTCGCACGAAAACACCGACATCCTTACCGTAATGGAAATATTCGGGAAACCGGACAGGGTGTCTATGAGCTGCGGTGATAAAAGCGTGCCGTTGGTAAGCAGCGTAATGGTAAAAAACCCTTTGGCGCAGGCATACGTGAGGATCTCGTTTAAATCCTGCCGCATGCACGGTTCCCCGCCGGTCAGGCCCAACGTTACAACACCGGCATCGTAGAGTTTGTCGATCGCCCGTTTCACCTGGGCGGTGGACATTTCGGGCAAGGGCGGCCGCGCGGCAATATAGCAGTAGGGGCAACGGGCGTTGCAGCGGTGCGTTAATTCCAGCACCCCGAATATGGGAAGCCCGCGCCGGCTGATGTCCAGGAGAATATTGTCCACCGCGCCGGGATCATTCATGGGGCGTCAACAACTTTTTGTTTTCGCATTCTGTCAGGAACGCGTTGATGTCGGCGCGGGCCGTGACCGGATCGACCTCGTAGGATTCCATAAGATGCTGCGCCAACACGTCCGGCGCCGGGCCGCACTCGTCAAGTTTTTCCCATAAAAAAGCGCCGGTTTCGTTAAAGGAATGGATAAACCCTCCCTGCCGGTGATAAATAAAAATTTCTTCGGCGATTTTCCGAACGGCCAGATGAGGATTTTTTTGCAAAAGCGACAATGCAAAACCCCTTTAAAAAAAAGCGTGAATGTCCTGCCGGATTGCCGGCGTGTTTGCAAAGGCGAGCGCATCCACGGGAACGGACGCGGCCGCCGTTTGAATGGTTGCAAGCATTATTTTTTCCAGCGCGGGCGGCATGGCGTTAATATAAATATTCGCGGTAATGCCCATGGTGCGTTCCATGGGCGAGAGCCGACGCGAACTGTTTTGGGGCGCCTGCTCTAAAATAAATATTTTTTTAAGCGGCGCAAAGCCGTGATTGCATAGGGACAGGGTTTCATACCGGGCAAAGGGTGTGCTGTAAATATAAAAGTTATTCTGGACCGGCACGATAGCATTGCATTCGTCGTTCAATAAAATCCATTCAGGCGAAAGCAAGGCTGCAACGGTGGATTTACCGCTCCCCGATCGCCCTAAAAATGCGCATCCGCATCCGTCCTTAAAAAGCGCCGAGCAATGCAACAATATACCGCCCTTTTCCATAACCAGATAGGCGACGATAAGCTTTAAAAAGCCAAGGTAGGCGCTTAAAATTTCCTGAGGGTCCGCGGATCGATCAAGAAAAATGACCGCCTTTTTATCCGGCAAATTCACGCGGCAGGCAAAGCGCGCATTATAAAAATAGAATTCCGGTCCTGCCTCGGAAAAAAAGAGCCCGTTCCACTCCTGAGGTTGGGTTTTAGGCAGGGGCAAAATCTTTTGCGCATCGGTTGTTACACTCACCGCAAAAGCCCCGGTGCGCGCATCCGAAAAGGAGCAGAGGGAATAAATTTTTTCCAGATAGTCGGACCTGATTGCAAAACCATCCTCAAAAACAATTTCCAATATGCTGGTGGCAATGCCGAGTCGCATGGACTACAAATTAAATTCGCAGCATCGTATCGTTAAACATAAATAAATCAACCGCTCATGGAAATATCGGAACCTACTGATCCGGCAGGCAAAAACCGCCCCTGCTTGAATATGCTTGGATGCGTTTACTAAAATAGCTATTTTTAGAGCAAAGCAGCCATACGGCCAAAGGAGCGAACAAAATGTGCGGAATCGTAGGATATATCGGCCCTCAGCAGGCCTCTTCCATATTAATCGAAGGCTTAAGCTCGCTTGAATACCGGGGCTACGATAGCGCCGGGATCGCCTTTTTAAACGGCGG
>JAQUMP010000498.1 GCA_028718065.1 Chitinivibrionales bacterium
CACGCGATGATGCATTAAAGCCTCCCCGGTCGCCGCGCCCAATTCCGCGCTGCCGGGCGTTTGGTACGGCACAAAGCCCGCTCCTTCCGGCAACACCACAATGGTTTCCGGGTGCATGGACCAGAGCATGGCATTGAGCGACGATTCATTTTTATATTGGGCGATGTGGCTGAGCGCGACCAGCGCATCGGGATGGGTGTGGATAACCACTTTTTGCGGACCCTTGCGCAGCGCCAGCGCCTCATGTACCGCCAGGTGCGCCGGCAGCTCCGAGGTGGGCTTTACGGTGGGCATGGTTGTTCCCGCAATAAAGGCCCTGTCGGCATCCGGCGCGATATGAATGAGGCATAAATTATCACCGGGCCGCTCGGCGATATTGCGCATGCGCGTGCCGGTGCCGCTGATGAGCAGGCTCATATTTGCCAGCGCCGGATAGGCGCGGCTGAGCGGGATAAAACGCGCATTTGAGGCGGGTTTTTTTGTCGCGGCAAAAAAACCGGTCATATTTACGGAAATGTTTCCCGCGTTGCGTTCCGCCCAACCCTTTTCCCACAAGTAGCTCGCGATCCTGGCGACCGCGATTTTCGCGGAAGTCAACGATACGCTCTTTTCGGTCCGAGTTCCGGGTTTGTTCATCAATAACCCTTTCTTTCATGCCGCAAAAACAAATCGGGGAGCATTAAAATTAATTTCCGGGGTATTGAGTTTCGGCAATAATCCTCCGGCTCAAAACGTCTTTATCAATATTTCACGATTTTTTACGAAATTTAATGTAATTTATGGGTCCGATTACCCGGAAAGGCTGATTTAAGCAAATAGGAAAGGATAAACCATGAACGATCCTGCCGGAATAAAAAGAGCGACCGCCCAAGCCGCTGCGACTGTCGATGGCGACGAACCCATCGAAGAGGCGGCCCTGTTCAAACGTAAACGCGTCATTCTGCCTCTGCTGGGGGCCCTTATCGTCGTCGTTGTCGGCGCCTGGTTCTGGTATGTAAAGACCTTCAGTTTTATCGGCACGGACGATGCCTTTGTCGATGCCGACCGCGGCACCATAAGCGCCAAACTCATGGGCAGAATCGTGCGCCTGTCTGTTGACGAAGGCGATACGGTAACGGCGGGCGATACCCTGGTAAAGCTCGAAGATACGGACCTGCTGGCGCAAAAGGCCAAAGCCGAGGCCGCCGTGCGTTTTAACAGCCGCAACGCCGAAATCCAAACCGTGAACCTGGAAAAAGCGCGCGACGATTATTCCCGCGCCGACAAGCAGTTTAAGGCCCAGATCGCCACGCAGGAACAGTTCAACCACGCCCAGAGCGCGCTCAAACTTGCCGAGGCGCAGGCTGATATGGCGCAGGCTCAGATCGCTACCGCCAAGGCGGACCTTAATATTGTAACGACCCAGCTTGCCAATACCGCTATATGCGCGCCGTTTTCCGGCGTTATCGCCAAGCGTTGGGCCATGCAGGGCGATGTGGTGCAGCCCAGCCAGGCAATTTTTGCAATGTATGACATCAAGCATTTGTGGGTGACCGCCAATTACGAAGAAACCAAACTGCGGGTGATAAAACCGAATATGCGCGTGGATGTATTCATCGATGCGTATCCGCAAATGGCTCTGCACGGCACGGTCTTGTGGATCGGCCAAACCACCGCTTCGCAATTTTCCCTGATCCCGGCCAGCAATGCCGCGGGCAATTTTACCAAAATAACCCAGCGTGTTCCCGTTAAAATTAAGCTCGATCCCATTGCGGCCGGGTCCGGTATTATTTTGCGGCCCGGACTCTCTGCGACCGTTCATATTCTGCTTAAATAAAAAAGCACATGCGCCAAAGATTTGTAAACGCCGTTCCCTCGTTGCACCACGCGCACGACTCCTATAAATGGTGGGTGCTGGGCAATATCATGATCAGCACGTTCATGGCCGTGCTCGATGCCACCATTACCAATACGGCGCTGCCCAAGATCATGACCTCGTTCGGCATTTCCACCGATGTCGCCCAATGGATTTTAACGGCCTACATGCTGGCCTTTGCGATCATGCTGCCCACCTCCGGCTGGATCGCGGACCATTTCGGCTATAAACGCACCTATGCCTTCGGCCTGGTGCTCTTTACCTTTTTTTCATTCATGTGCGGCATATCCTGGAGCGAAAAATCCCTCATCTGCATGCGCATTGGTCAAGCTATCGGCGGCGGGCTGCTGCAGCCGGTGGGCATGGCCATTATCATGCGCGAATTCCCGCCCAACCAGCGCGGTCTGGCAATGGGGTTCTGGTCGATCGCGGCGGCCGCGTCGGTTTCGCTGGGCCCCATGCTGGGCGGCTACTTAGTTGACAATTACGACTGGCACATTATCTTTAATATAAACGTGCCGGTCGGGATCATCTGTTTTTTCGCCACCTGGATCATCCAACGCGAATACAAAACGCAGCAGTCGCGCAGCTTCGACCTGCCGGGTTTTGTTTTTATGTCGGTGTTTTTAAGCTTTCTGCTGATCGCCTTGTCAAGCGGCAACGCGCAGTGGAACACCGGCGGCTGGACCTCGGATTTCATGATGCTGTGTTGGGCGCTGGCGTTTATGGGTTTTACGGCCTTTATGATTACCGAACTCAACGTAAAAAGCCCGCTGGTGAATTTGCGGCTTTTTGCCCGCCGCAATTTCGGGCTGAATAATCTGGTCATGTTCTGTTTCGGCGTGGGAATGTTCGGCAGCACCTTTTTAATGCCGCTTTATTTGCAGAATATTCTGGGCTACACCGCACTCCAGTCGGGCCTGGTGTTTTTGCCGGTGGGTATTTTGCAGGCCACCTGCGGGCCCGTTGCAGGCTATCTTTCCGACAAGGTAAACCCTAAAATACCCATTATTGCGGGCATCGCCTTTTTTACTCTCAGTTTTTTTCTGAACGCCCAACTCTCCTTTTTTTCCGAACATGCCCAGATCATGCTGCCCATGTACTTTCGGGGCGTTGCCATGGGGATTATGTTTGCATCCTTAAGCGCCATGGCCATGGCCGATATAGAGCGGCATGAGATGGCGCAGGCTTCGGGGCTTTTAAATGTTGTCCGCCAGGTGGGCGGTAGTTTTGGCGTTGCCATCATGCAAACCCTGCTTTCGCAGCGCATCACCTACCATACGGCGATTTCCGGGGCCGGCGTGGACCGCTTTTCGCCCACCTTCCTGCATGCGCAGCGCCTGTTGCAAACACATGCGGTGCGCGACGCCGGGTCGCTGATGCAGAATGCGGCCATGCAGGGCAGCGCGCTGCTTTCCATGCATTTTGTCCAGCAAATGTTCGTGCTTGCCC
>JAQUMP010000499.1 GCA_028718065.1 Chitinivibrionales bacterium
GGCGCGCCGCCAGAGAGGGATTACCGAAAAATCATCCGCGGTAATAAAGTTTAGAAACGCTTTCCGGTAAAAAGCAAGGCCGATAAAATCACCCGTTTTCTGACCGGCTGCGGGCCGGCATTCTTTGGTGGTTCCTGCAAATTCGCAGGTTTTTTTGTTGTAAACAATGGTGCCTTTTCCCAAAGCTGGAGCCGCAATAAGGGTGCACATGGAATCGGACCGGTCGAATTGAGCCCGCAGTCCGGCAAAATCGACGCCCGACAAAACCAAATCCACATTATATACGCAAAAGGTCTCGTCCTGTTCCAGAAACGCGCGCGCGTTGTACAATGCTCCGCCGGTCCCGCGAATATAGCCGGCTTCCTGAAGTAAAGTAAATTCAGGGATGCTGGTCTTTTGGAAATCGGCCATCTGTTCCATGCAATAGTGCCCGTTTACGGCAATGCACGCTATGCCCCAATGTTGTAATAGCGTCAGGACACGCGCCAGCAGCGGCTTACCGCACAGCGGCATTAATGCCTTGGGGATATGATCGGTAATCGGCTTAAGGCGGGTGCCGAAACCGGCCGCGAGGACAAAGCCGGTCACGAGAGGCGCTCCGGATAAAAAGTAAAATCGGCACAATGGCGCTCGAATTCAAAACGCTCCCGGCGCCAGGATTCCATGATCTGGAGCAGCGAATATTGTTTTAGAAGCGCATGGCGCAAAAGGCCGCTGCCGGCCAGAATATCGAACGGCTGCTTGACGGTTTCGTATTCGTACGGCGGTTCCTTAAAAGCGAAACCGCTGCTTGACGTCTGCATTATCGCGCCCAGAATCGCCGCAGCGGTTGCGACGGGTAAAAACCGGCGCGCGTCCGTAACATGAATCTGCATGCCGTTGCAATAGACCCCCTGCCACTTTTGAAGAATAGGAATTAACCCATGCTCTCGAAAAATGCAGCCGGGAAGATTATAAGATTGCAAAAGCCGGGCGAACTCGTCGGAAACAAGATAGGGCGCACCAAAGAGCTCAAAAGGCCGCGTTGTCCCCCGGCCTTCGGAACAATTGGTGGCCTCCAAAAGCACCATGCCGGGATACACGACCGCGGTATCGAGCGTGGGCATGTTGGGCGAAGGCATTACCCACGGCAGTTCCGTTTCGGGCCAGAGTGAATCGCGCCACCATCCTTCCATGCGGATTACTTGCAATGACGCTTTGGGGAAATAGCGGGCGTGCATAAATTCGGCGATTTCTCCCACGGTCATGCGATGGCACAGCGGGATGGCGGCGCCGCCGACAAACGAGAAATATTCAGGTTGCAAAAGCGGTCCGTCGAGCTGTACGGCGGCAATGGGGTTGGGCCGGTCCAGAATCCACACGTCTCTATTTTGTTCGGCGCAGGCCTCCAGACAGAGTTTTATGGTCCAGATATAAGTATAAGGACGCGCGCCGACATCCTGCAGATCGATAATGAGCGCATCGATATCCTGCAGCATCGCGGGGGTAGGCTTGCGGTTTTGGCCGTACAAACTATACACCGGGATTTTAAGCCGCGGATGGAGCGCGCCTTCCCACTCCACCATGTTGTCCTGCGTTTGGCCGGCAAGCCCGTGCTGGGGGCCAAAAATAGCGCCCAGGGATATCTCTTTACATGCGGCAAGTTCGTCGATGATGTGCGTGAGTTTTGAAGTTACCGAGGCCGCGTGGCAAAGCACGCCCACGCGCTTGCCTTTGATTTTATCGGGGATAGTGCTGAGGAATATTTCCAGACCGGTTTTGACCATGATGATCACTAATAATAACTTTTAGCGGTGATGTTTGCAAGATTGAAGAACCGGACCGGATTATATCGGCAAAATTGGCAGCGCCAAATTGTGCTTGTTTGGCAAAAGCCATACGTTGATTTTTAAGTATACCTTTCTATTGTCGGATTAATCGAAATGAAATTTACGCCAAATAAAACAACCGCAATTTGACTTTTAATATCATATCATATATAATACCAATATGGGCAAATTAGATATTGTATTAGATACCAATGTAATTTTTTCGGGCCTTTATTCACAATATGGTTCTTCTTATACTTTGCTTTCAGAAATCGGCAAGGGCAAGTTTAACGTGCATGTTTCCGTTCCATTAATTTTTGAATATGAAGATGTCTTAATGAGGAACCAAAAGGAATTAGGACTTTCGGTCGAAGAAATAAATGAGGTTCTTGAATTCTTATGTTCCGTCTCAAATCCTCATTTGCTGTATTATTCATGGCGTCCATGTTTAAACGATCCGGACGACGAAATGTTGTTGGAGCTTGCCATTGCTGCCAATGCTCGTTTTATAGTTACGCATAATATTCGGCATTTTAAAGGAATTCATGGGTTTAATGTTCGCGCAATAAAGCCATCGGAATTTTTAAAACTATTGGAGGAATAATATGGGCGCAATTTCTTTACGTCTGCCAAATTCCATTCATTCGCGAGTCAAGAATCTGGCCAAATACGACGGCGTTTCGGTAAATCAATTTATTACGGTTGCCCTAACGGAAAAGCTATCGGTAATGAATGCTGAAGAATATTTTGAAGAAAAAGCAAAAAGAGGAAGCCGGGAAAAATATGACCTTATTCTTTCGAAGGTATCAAAGAGAAAACCGCTTGAATACGACAAGAAATAAAAATGCCCGCCGCAGAAAGAATGGAGAGTCCCTTGACAAGCATGGGCCGGCCGGCCTTGCGCCGCGGCAATCCCTGACGTATATTAATCAGGTTTGTAAATGAACGTATTTATTTTAGCTTACGGAAGTAGGTGAGAAACGCATGAACGGAATTTACCTTCGGGAAGAAGAGCCTTTCGAAAAAGCGCTGCGCCGGTTTTCCAAGGTTTGCGAGCGCGCGGGCGTTCTTTCCGATATTAAAAAATATCGCCACTACGAAAAGCCCAGCGAAGAACGCAAACGCAAGCTCAATGCCGCCAAACGTAAACGCATCCGCGATGATAAACGTTTGGAATACCGCGTCGAGAGATAAGCAAGTTTCACCATTATTGACCTCTCCCCGCACTTCGTGTGACCCTCTCCTACCGGAGAGGGTGTTAATTTTTTCTTACCCCTTTCTCTGATAGGAGAAAGGGGCAGGGGAAAGAGGTCAAACAATCTCCCTTTTATTCAAAATAATGTGATATCCAATCACCGCCGCGGCCGTGGCCACGTTCAGGGAATTTTTAAAACCGTTCATGGGGATTTGGATGAGCTCATCGCAGAGCGCCAGCGTGGCGCGCTCGACCCCCAGGGCCTCGTTGCCCAGCACGATCGCCACCGG
>JAQUMP010000500.1 GCA_028718065.1 Chitinivibrionales bacterium
AAGGCTTCGCCCTCAAGCTGTCCGCTCACGGTAAGGTAGGCCTGCGTGCCGAAAAAATCCTGCGAAAAATCCACGGCATTATCGGGCGTTTTAGGAACATTCAGCAAATCGAGCGTGCTTACTTTAAACATGGCCCCGGCGCCCTCGCAGTCGCTGGCGGTGATAAGGGGCGTATGCACATAATAAAAACCTTTACTATGGAAAAACGAATGGATATAAAAACTGGCCGCGCTGCGCAGGCGCATGATGGCGCCCAGGGTATTGGTGCGCGGCCGCAGGTGCGCGATGGTGCGCAAATACTCAAAAGTATGGCGTTTTTTTTGCAGCGGGAAATCGTCGGGCGCGCGCGTGTAAACCGTGATTGCCCCCGCATGCAGTTCGTAGCGCTGGCCCTTGCCCGGCGAATCCACCAGCGTTCCGGTAACGGCCACGCTACTGCCGGTAGTCAATGGAACCACTTCGGCGGCATAGTTGGGCAGGCGCGTATCGGCAACCACTTGTAAATTGGCCACGCAGGAGCCGTCGTTTATCTCCAGGAACAAAAACGTCTTTGAGTCGCGCTTGGTGCGCACCCAGCCGTTCACCTGAATGGTAAGGCCTGCCTGGGGCAACTGCAAAACGTCGCGGATGCGCATTGGTTTGATTGGTGTCACGGAATAAATATAATTAATCCTGCGGCCAGTGGCCTGAAGCGTGATTATCCTGAGTTAGCAACGACCATTTTGCATAACGCGATATATTCAGCCGGAGTCATATAGCTTTTGGAACTATTAACCCGCAATGAACAGATTTCAAAATCCAGCACAAGGGCTTGCGGGTCTTTGTGGTCGATGCTCGGGAGAAGAGCACGTTCTCTTACCGTTGCGCCAAGCGGCGTTTTTAAAAGCATTAATTTTTGGATTTTAGTCTTGAAATATTTGTGGAGAAGATCCCAACGTAAGGATTCGCCGGTGAACGGGTCCTTTCCGTCGCAGTTTTGAAAAGCCGTGTGGATGGCAAGCGCATAATCGCGCTTTGCGTAACGAAAGAAGCATGGTAACTTACGCCGCCGGTCTTCATCCCGGAGCGAGCCGGCCTTTTGTTCAACCAAGGCTGAATAATTTTTTTGGGTAAAGATGCTTTCTAAATATTTGGGCAGAACGTATTTGAGCTTTCGGGGCATAAGAGAGCCTTGGGGTTGGGATCGATTTAGTTTTCTTTACCTTCCACGATCTTAATTTCTTCTTCAGTCAACCCGTATAATTCATAGACCAATGCATCGATCTGGGCGTCGGTGGAATCGATTTGGCGTTGGAGAAGGGTTTTTTCATGGTCGGTTCGGGCAAGAAGGAGACGCTTATTAAAGTCGAGCATAGAAGATACAAAAGAGATGATGCGATTATATGGCTTGATATCGGATTGCGAAAGTTTTTTTATCGGTAATTTTGCGACATTTGTTTTTTTAACTTCCGCGAGCGCTTCACCTATTTCGGGATTCAGAGTATGATAATACCAATTTAACAAACTTGAATTTATGAGCCCCAATAAAAACGGCAATTTTAGTTCGTCATTTGTTGGAACGAGAACATGCATATTATTAAGACATAAATATCGTTTTGTATCTATTGCCGCAACCAAGCTATCACCAGTCTGGCGCATTACAATTTTCAATTCTGCATCAAAATCAGCAGCGGGGCGTGGTTCGGCAAGCCAAGGGCCATATTTTATATACCGTTCTTCAAGAGGAACGATTTTATAACGATTAATATCTCCTCCTCTTAAATATGGCCGATAAAATGAATTTAATTTTCGATCGCTATCGAAAGGACGAGATTCAACGACGTCTTTTGTTTGAGGCGGCTCACCTTTTCCTGCTTGGTATGGCTTAATACCTACATTAATTGAAAGAATGGTTTCTAAAAAGACGCTCTGTCCAAGACATTTTTTTGCGAGGGATTCTTCTTTTTCATTAGTAAAAATGTTTATTACTCCGCCCTCAAGCTTTTTCCATTTATCTTGCTTATGATAAAGGTGAATTAATTCATCTGATTTAGTAAGTAGCGCTTCCTGGGTCCGACAGATTGTTGCAACCGCTCTCCATTTTGCCGGGGAGCCTTTTTGCAAAATCAAGATTTCAGTGTCAACAGTGACTTTTTTAAATACCGGAAATTTAAAATGGACAATTTCAATGATACGGCAATTATTCGTGACAAATTTTCTTGTTGCGGTTTGAAGCAGATTTGTTAGCCAAGGATTTGGTATAATCATTCCCCAATACCCATCGGTGCGTAAAAGTTTTTTTATTGAGCGTTCTAAAAACAAAAGATAACTATCAAATTGGTAGCTTTGGCATTCATAATTTGAAGAAAAATAATTTTTCGTGGCATCATTAAATTCCGCTCCGTACGGCGGATTTCCAATCACCGCATCAAACCCTCCATTTTTTATTATCTCCGGAAACCCGCCTTTTCCGTCCCAATCAAAAGCATTTATCTTTATTCTTTCTTCGTCCTCATTATTCTCGTATAAAGCCATTACTTCCTGAACGCCTTGAAAAGTGAAATAATCCGATCCTATCAACGAATTCCCGCATTTAATATTATTCTCCAAATCCGGCAGCGCCCGTTGATGCCAAAGCGTCATTTGATGCGCTAAAGATTGCTCGTTTTCGCCTTCCAAAACTTTTAAAAGCAGGGAAAGCTTGGTCACTTCCACGGCTTGGGTGTCGATATCAACACCGAGAATATTATCCAGTAGAATTTTTTTCCTTTCCGTTGTACTCAAGCGCCATTCGCCGCTCAGAATTTTGGTAAGTTTTGGTTCCTTGCCTTTGGAGTTTTTTTCGACGCCGTCTTTTATATACCAATCACGGACATAATCCAAAAGAAACTGGTACGCCTGAATAAGGAACGAGCCGGAGCCGCAGGCGGGATCGAGAATTTTTAATTTTTCAATTTGCCTGGGCGTTTTGTCTTCGACGAGTTTGCCGACCGTGTTTTTTACAATGTAATCCACAATGTATGTTGGCGTGTAAAACACGCCGCCGGCTTTTTTAACTTCCGGCTTGTCATCTACTTTTGCCTGGTGCCCGGCAGTAAGGCGAATAACTTTACCAAGAAACTGCTCGTAAACCTGGCCTAAAATATCGGCGGGAAGAACGGAAAATTCATACGGGCTTTCCGGATAATAGAGATTTTTTATTATATCTTTGAGCGGCTTATCATCGATAACGGGCTGTTTTTAAAGCATGCCTTAAAAATGAAGGCGGATTATATCGCCACCGGCCACTATGTCGCAACAAAGAT
>JAQUMP010000501.1 GCA_028718065.1 Chitinivibrionales bacterium
GGCTCTATTACCGTCACCATTAACAAAAAAGTGTTACCCGTTTTTCAGGAAATCCGGACTCATAATTAGATGGTGTGCACACTATACAAACCGCTCCAACAGCCGCCGCAATTGCAATTTTTTGTTTCATACTTTTTATGCTTTCAAATTATTGAATGATTTTTTATAAGAAAGAGCGGATAACAAGAAAATAAAAAATGGGGCATGACAGAAGGGATTTTCTTTGCAATCAATAAAAACACATGCAAGGTTTTGTTTAAATTTAAAGGCCAGCAGGAAACAGAAAAGCATCTTGTTTTTTGCTCCTCCAGGAAGTATAATTATAGCGTAATGCAAGCAAAAAGATAGGAGTTTATATGCCTTCATTAGTCTTAAAAAGCATCCCCCGCGCGCTGCATACGCGTCTTAAACAAGAAGCAATCCGTCACCGGCGTTCAATGACCCAGGAGTCCATCCAAATACTTGAGCAGGGATTGGGACTCAAGGAAGTGGAATTCCCCGCACCGATCAAGGGCCGGCGTCCATTAACACAGAAATTCCTCAGCCAGGCCATTCGTGAGGGCCGGGCATGATCGTCGTTGATGCCAATGTAATCGCCTACCGTTTTATTGCGGGTGAAAAAACCGACTACGCCTGTCGGGTACAGGAAAAGGACCGCGATTGGATTGTCCCCGTTCTGTGGCGGCATGAATTTCTGAATGTTCTTGCCACAACGACGCGCGCGGGTATCATTACCATTTCCGAAGCGTGCACGGTCTGGCGCGCCGCAATCCACGCACTTGCCCAAAACGAACAAACGGTCGATTTTGAAAAAGCGCTTTGTTGCGCCGTGGACGGCACGATAAGCGCCTACGACGCCCAATATATCACCCTCGCCCGGAATCTTAATTGCTTCTGTATTACCGAAGATGCACGCTTATGCAAGGCATGCCCCGGAGCGGCAATTTCCATGAGAATATTTCTGGATGCGTGAGCCGCAGGGGAACTTACCTGACCGCTGGATGGTGAAGTGAACGACGCCGGCGCGGGTGGCGTGTATTACTTGCCAATAGGATTCATGCTGTCCGAATCGTCCTTGACACAACGGAAGCCGATGGAATTGAGCTTCATCTGGGGGTTAAATCCGGCGCGGGCGGCGCTGCGCAGGCTGGCGCCGTTGCCGTTCCAGGCGCCGCCGCGCACGACTTTAAGCATGCCGTTTACCGGACCGGCGGGGTTTTCGCGCGGGGAATTGCCGTAGTAGGCAACGTCATACCAATCCGCGCACCATTCCGCCACATTGCCGTGCATATCGTATAAATTCCAGGCGTTCGGGGTATAACTGCCCACCGGCACGGCGCGGTTGCGCGATGGCCCCACCGGCACTCCGCCGAACGGTTGCTTGCCGTCGAAGTTGGCCTGCGAACTCCCCAGCGTATTGCCGTAAGCAAACTGGCTTTCGGTGCCGGCGCGGCAGGCATATTCCCATTGGGCCTCGGTAGGCAGATGCATGCCCATTTTGGCGCAATAATCGTGCGCCTCATTCCAGGTAACGTTATCCACCGGGCAGGTTTTGCACCCTTTGGCGGAGGAAGGATTATAACCCATGACGGTCTCAAAATCCTCGCGGGTTACTTCATATTTGTCAATATAAAACGAAGCGACGCTTACCGTATGCGGCGGGGTTTCATCCAGCTTGCCTTCCGTGGCTTTGCTCCCCATAAGAAAGACCCCATTCTTGATCCAGGCTAATTTTTCCTGGTAGGGTTTATGCGTTGTAACGTCCATGGGAACCGCCCCGATGGTGGTATCGATCCGGGTGACGGTCTGCGAAGCCAATTTGCCCACCATGCGCGGGATTTCGTCGAGGATTTTGCCGATGTCGCCGTTTACCTTTGCACTGGCGCGCTCCAGGACGTTGTTGCGGAGCGCATCGATCATCCGTAAAGAAAAGAGGTAATTGTTGCCGAGTTGGCCCAGATTTCCCACAATCACCAGATCGACGCCCAGCGCATTGCCGATTTGTGAAATGCAGGAATCGCTAAAGCACGAAAGCAGGCCTTGCAGGCCTTCGGACTGGAGCATTTGCCGGATGTCCTCCAGAAAAAGGACCTTGGTATTTGATTTTTTTTCGTATTCCATGGCGATAAAATCCGACACGCGTTCGAGGTTGTCCTGGGTCACCGTGCCGGATTGTATTGATAAAATGGCTATTTTGGGCTCCTTGGGCAGGGGCGGGCGATCCTGCCTGACAGTCGCGTCCGCCAGGTTCGTGATGATCACCTGCGGCGAATTGGGCGCGATGACGGCCTTGTTTCCGGCAAACACCACGGACTTAAGCGTGCTGCCGTTCTGGGCGATCTTGGCGTCGCCGCTCAAGCATTCCACCGTGGTGGCGTCGTTGTTAATTTTAATCGCGGCCTCGGCGCTTTGAATATCGACGGTGGCCGACGGTGTAACGATGGTTAAAAGCAGGGTAAAATTTCCAAGGGGGTCGGTTTTAAGCTTGAGCGCGCCTTTGGGCAGCTTGAGCAGCATGCGGATGTTTTTTTTGCTGCGGTTGACTATTAGTTTGTCAAGACTAACGACGGTATTTTCCGCAAGCGAGGCGGTTATGGCCGGTTCAAAAGTGACCGTGGCGGAAGCGCCGGCGCCACTTGAAATGGTATTGCCCGCCTTGAGCTGGCCGGTTTCGGTTGCCGCATACCATTGCGAAAGGTCTTTGGACCAGATTTGGACCTGGCCGTTGACTTTACCGAAAGTAAAGCGTTGCGCGGTTATGGTGTCTTCGCCGAAAGCAAGCGTGAAACAGGCGCATAAAAACGCGCAAACGAATTTAATAATAGGCAATGAGCGCCGCGCGCGTTCTGAAGGCTGCGGGTTATTCCTGCTTGATGGTTTCGTTTTCGTTTGCATTCTGTTGTTGTGCGGAGGGGTCGTTTTCGGCGTCTTCCAGCACCAGCGCTTCGGCGTCTTCGACCATGTCGCGCGGCATAAGGCGTTTTGTTTCGGCGCTAAAGGCATCGCGCCGGTCGGGTTTGGATTTAAGGGCGCCCACGACCGCTTCGACCTGTTCGGCCGATAATAAAATGCGGGTCTGCTTGGTTATTTTGGAATCGAACCCCCACGACTTGAACATTTCTTTGGTAACGGCCACCGCGTCCTCTATGGCCACAAAATACACCTCGTCCGCCCGGAGCGCCATGCACTCATCCAGGTCAAAGCAGGCGCTCTCGGTGAGGTAGCGCACGTGCAATTTTTGAATATTGGCGGACTTATATATTCTATAATAACCGGTGAGATCG
>JAQUMP010000502.1 GCA_028718065.1 Chitinivibrionales bacterium
TCCTGCTGGTAGAAAATAAGCCGGTAGCGGTCTCCGTTAAAACCGGACTCTCCAACGCAGGATTTGTGGCCGTAGAGGGCGATATTACCGAAGGTCAACAGGTGATCGTGGGCGCCCTTACCTCCAATGCCAATAAAGCCCAAACACCGCAGCAGTCGCCGCTCGGCGGCGCCGCACCCGGCATGGGACGCAGGTTCTAAAATGACACCCGGCGCGCTCATAACCTTAACGGACATTTCCAAAGATTATGCCATGGGCGACAATGTGGTGCATGCGCTCCGGAAGGTCTCCTTAACCATAAACGCCGGCGAGTTTATTGCCGTGATGGGCGCCAGCGGCTCGGGCAAATCCACGCTCATGAATATCCTGGGGTGCCTCGACGTTCCTTCGGGGGGCGCCTATGTCCTTGACGGACAGGAGGCGCAGAGTTTAACGCCCAACCAGCTCGCGCTCCTGCGCAACCGCAAAATGGGGTTTGTGTTCCAGGCCTTTAACCTGCTTTCGCGTACCACGGCGCTTGAAAACGTGGAGCTGCCGCTGCTTTACAATAAAGAAGTTTCCGCCGGTCAAAGCCAGCAGAAAGCCCTCCAGGCCCTGGAATGGGTGGGCATGAAAGAACGCGCCCTGCACTATTCAAACCAGTTGTCCGGCGGGCAGCAGCAGCGCGTGGCCATAGCCCGCGCCATTGTCAACGACCCCGTTATTCTCCTGGCCGACGAGCCCACCGGCAACCTTGATTCGGCCATGAGCGTGGAGATCATGGCGCTGTTCCAGCGCCTTAACCGCGACGGCATAACCGTAATCATGGTAACGCACGAGCCCGATATCGCCGAATATGCCACGCGTAAAATCCATTTTAAGGACGGCCTTATAACCGGCGACGAGCGCAAGGCGGCTTCCTAAGGAGCGGCGGCGTGCCAGCGCCCCTTAGTTTACATAAGGCAATCAATGAAATTCAGCAACATATTAAAAATCGCCCTCCGTTCTTTAAACCGCAACAAAATGCGCTCGTTTTTAACCATGCTCGGCGTTATTATCGGCGTGGCCGCGGTGATTGCCATGCTGGCCGTGGGCCAGGGCGCGCGCGATATGATTAACGCGCAGATCGCCGGGCTGGGCACCAATGTTCTCCTGGTTTTCCCGGGCGCCTTCAGCCAAGGGGGCGTGCGCAGCGAAGCCGGCACCTCTTCGCGCATGACCGAAGACGACGCCGTCGCCCTTAAAAAAAGCTGCCCGGTGGTAAAGTTTGCTTCGCCGCTGGTGCGAACGTCGTCCCAGGTAAAGGCGGGCAACCAGAACTGGCGCACCTCCATTACCGGCACCTATCCCGAATATCTTGACATTCGCGATTGGCCGCTGCGCGACGGCGCTAACTTTTCCGACGCCGACGAGCGCGGGGCCACCAAGGTCTGCATCGTGGGCAAGACCATTGTTACCAACCTGTTCGGCGAAGGCGCCCCCGCCGTAGGGCAGGTCATCCGCATCCGCAATCTGCCGTTTAAGATTGTGGGCGTGCTTTCGGAAAAAGGCCAGAATGCCGCCGGTCAGGACCAGGACGACGTTATTCTTGCACCCTTTTCCACGGTGCAGAAAAAACTCATGGGCATAAGTTTTGCCAACTCACTTATCGCCTCGGCCGCGTCCGAGCCGCAAATCGAAGAGGCGCGCCAGGAAATTAACCAGGTACTCTCCGACCGGCGCCACGGTTCGGCCGGCGACGGCACGGACTATACCATCAGGACCCAAACCGATATCGGTAACGCGGCCGAGCAGACCTCCAAAACGCTCAGCGTGCTGCTGGCCTCCATTGCCTGTGTTTCGCTTCTGGTCGGCGGCATCGGCATTATGAACATCATGCTCGTTTCCGTCACCGAGCGCACGCGCGAGATCGGCATTCGCATGGCCATCGGCGCGCGCAGCAACGACGTCTTGTTCCAGTTTTTGGTCGAAGCGCTGGTCATGAGCTTTACAGGAGGTATTCTGGGAATCGCCGGCGGGGCGCTTTTTTCGCTGCTCATCTCCAAATTCCAGCATTGGCCGGTTTCCGTTTCCCCTTTTTCGATCGGCTTGGGATTCGGCTTTTCGGCGGCAATCGGCATCTTTTTTGGCTGGTATCCGGCGCGCAAGGCCGCGTCACTAAAACCGATTGACGCACTGCGGTATGAATAATGGTATGCAATAATAAATCAGAAATTAGCTTTTGTCCTTTTTAAGCCAACTCACCCTAACTCCCCTGCCCCTCTTCCCCTCTCTCGCGAGAGAGGGGAAGAGGGGTGGCCGAAGGCCGGGGTGATGAGGTGAGTTAGGAGCCTATGAAACTCTCTCTGTTTTTTGCCGCCGCGGCCGCGACGATGATATTAGCAAACTGTCAATCTCCGCAACTCCTTGAAAGCCGCTGGCGCGACCGCGCCATTACCGTGGACGGCTCTGCCGTGGAATGGAACGGCCTTATTCAATATCCCCACGAAAACCAATTCGGCATCGGCGTGGTAAACGACGACACCGTGCTCTACCTTTGCATGACGTCAAGCGACCGCGCGCTTACGGAGCAGGTCCTGCGTTTCGGCTTTACGATCTGGTTTCAAAATAGCAGCGGCAAAGCGCAACGGATCGGCATCCATTATCCGGTGGGGGGCGGATTAAAAGCGGCTTTTCTGCACGGGAAAGAGAACGGCCAGGCGGCTATGCAGCAGGAACTGGAAGCAACCCTGCAGAACCTGGAAATCATCGGTCCCTCCGAAAAAGACAGCCTGTTTATGAAAGCCAAAATAGCCGAACTGTTCGGCATAAGGGCGCGGATCGCCGCTTCCAATCAGGAATTGATTTACGAACTTGCACTGCCGCTCCATGCGGATTCCGTACGCCCCTACGCTCTCAACCTTAGAAAAGGCGCGCCGCTCAAAATCACCGTGGAAACATCCGAACCGGATTTTGAGCTCGGAGGGTCCGGCAATCATAGAGAAGCTTCGGCCTCGTCCGCCCTGGAACCCGCCGGCAGGGACGCAAACATGATGCCCGGCGATCATGCCGGATTCAGCAGGGGAAAACACGCTGGAAATCGTGGCGGCGAAGAAACACGCGAGCGACCTCCCCAGGAGCAGTTTAAATTGGAATTTTTAGTTTCTTTGGGACAAGCGCCAACGCAATAGTGTGGAATAGAATTAAAGATTTTATTGTCTAATAGTATATAGGCACCGAGCCGGGAGCAAGAAAGCGCCTTGACCGATACCGAGATCATATCCGCAGTCAGAAGCGGCGATACGCGGGCTTTTAAGGC
>JAQUMP010000503.1 GCA_028718065.1 Chitinivibrionales bacterium
CTTTTTTGCCGACGGCGCAGAGGCCGTGGCACTGCTTGCCGATTTGGGAAATTTCCAGCTTGGCTTTACCGATGGTAAGCCGTGCGCCGATGGGAAGCGCCGCAAGATCGATCCCGCGCGTGGTGATGTTTTCGGCAAAATCACCACAAGAAACGCCCTGGTCCGAAAACGCCAGCAGGTCTTCTTCGGCCAAAAGCGAGACCTGCCGGGTTTTTGCTCCGCCGTGCGCGTCGCCTATGATGCCGAAATCCTTTTGCAACGTGATGGACGCTACCGGTTTCTTGGCAGTGCCTTTTTGCTCCGACACATTGACCGATACGATTACAAAATTCTTCATGAAAGCGCTTCTTTCTTTTTCTGCACGAGCCGCACCGCGGTGATATGCATATTTTTATCCACGGCCTTGCACATATCGTAGAGAGTGAGCGCGGCCACGCAAACGGCCGTAAGCGCTTCCATTTCGACCCCGGTTTTCCCGGTAGAGACCGCGGTTGCCCGAATAGTAATGCGGTCCTTTAAAACATCGCATGTAACGTCTACATTGTCAAGTGGCAGATTATGGCACAGGGGAATGAGGTCACCGGTTTTTTTTGCCGCCATGATCCCCGCGACTTTGGCTGCGGCAAGCGCATCGCCTTTTTTAAGCAGGCCTTTTTTGAGCAGCGCAACGGTCGCGGGCGCCAGGCAAACGGCGCCGGAAGCAATCGCCGTCCTTTTTTGCGGCGGCTTTACCGAAACGTCAACCATGCGCATTGCACCGGTGGAATCGATATGCGAAAGTTTCATGGATCAACCTCCTATTTGGCTCATACTCCGGGTCGTGCAGGCACGACCCTGTGCCGGTTTGCCTTTAATTGCACGGCAAATGCTCGCTTCCAGGTCGTTAAAATCCGCGTGAATTTCTTTATTGGAAAAAAGGCATGATTTTAAAAAACCATCGGAGGTCAGGCGCAGCCGGTTGCAGGTCGCGCAGCGCGGCGGACGGTCTTCGCACCCTTGGGAACCACTGGAGTTTTCACGATCGTGGAGCGAAAAATGACGGATTGTTTGAAGCAGGCAGCCGCAGCTTTTACAAAACCGTTTCATGGCGTCAAGTTCTTCCGGTTTGGTATCGTCAAACACGATCATATTGATTTTAACCGGGTCCAAACCGGCCGTTTGCGCCGCCGTAATGCCGTTAAAGACATCCTGCAGGCGTCCGCCGCGGGTAATAGCCGCAAAACGCGCGGGTTCCAAGGTGTCGAGCGAAACATTGATCCGCTGCAATCCGGCTTCGCGCAGGGCAAGCGCTTTATCCAATGTCAATAAGGCGCCGTTGGTGGTGAGGCCGATATCCGTAAAGCGGCCGCTGCGCGCGACGGAAGCGATCAGAAATTCAACGTTCTTACGTACCAGCGGTTCACCCCCGGTAAATTTAATTTTAGTAAAACCCAGGCCTCCGGCCGCAAGCGCCACCTCCGCCATTTGTTCCAAGGTCAGAATTCGGTTACGCGGCAAAAGGGGAATGCCTGCGGGCGGCATGCAATAGGTGTAACGGTAATTGCACTTGTCGGTGACCGAGAGACGTAAATACGTGATTGCCCTTCCCCAAGCATCGGTGAGCATTTTCAAAGTATCCTTACGTCAAGATCGTCCCCGGCTTCGATTCGCTCGGTCCCCGCCGGAATAGCGATAATCCCCGTGGCCGCGCTGAATGCATGAATATGGGCCGAACCATGGTAGGCAAGGCGAACAATCAAGCCCGCATGGTTAAAGCTAACCGGGATAAATTCGAGCCGGTCCGCTTTTTTCCGGGAAAATGCCTCCAGTATACGTGACTTGACAATTAAGGGTCGATACGCATGCCCCATCTGTTTTAACAGAAAGGGCCGGACGAACAATTCAAAGACGACAAACGTCGAGACCGGATTTCCCGGCATGCCGAAAATTGCTTTTTGGCCCAGCATACCGAACAGCGTGGGCTTGCCCGGTTTCATGGCAACGCCGTTAAATTTAATATCCACCCCAAGCTTTCTAAGTGCAGCGGGGACAAAATCAAAATCGCCCGCCGAAACGCCGCCCGAAATTAAAATAACATCGGATTCATTCAGGGCGTTGCGAATGGTCGTTTCGGTCGAAAGAAGCGTGTCCGTTGCGATACCGAAATAGTGCCCCCGGCAGCCGCAGGCGAGCGTTTGGGCCAACAATTGATAACTATTGCTGTTACGGATCTGCGCAATGCATGGAACTTTTGAAGGCTCCACGAGCTCATCGCCGGTAGCGAGGATGCCGACCCTTGGCTGTTTATAAACCTTGACATTAGGGTTTCCGGCCGCCGCCAAAACCGCGATCGCGGCCGGTGTAATGAGCGCGCCTTTGGCAAGGACCGTATCCGCGGCGGCAACGTCTTCGGCTTTAAACCTGATGTTGGCCGAACCGCCCTTCTTTACAACACGGACCACGCCATCCTCCTCGGCGGAATGCTCCACCATAACCACCATGTCCGCTCCGGCCGGAATTACGGCGCCGGTCATGATCCGGCTGCACTCAGCCGCGCCGATTGACTTTTGCGGGGCGTGGCCGGCGGGAATGGTCTCGACGACGGTGAGCGGTTTGTCAAGGTCGGCCTTTTTGCAGGCAAACCCATCCATGGCCGATAAATCGGCCGGGGGAACGTCGACATCGGACACAACGTCGGCCGCGAGAATACGATTAAGGGCCTCCGCTAAAGGCACGACTTCCGTTTCAGGACAAAAATTAAAAGCCAGAACGGTTTCTAAGGCTTTATCAAAAGAAATCATTGATCGTTCCTTTACTGTATTCGCTCTGCGCCTGCATAAATATTAAACGAGCGCTCCCGCGCAAACCCGATTAATGTTATGCCCATTTCCCGCGCCAGATGAACGGCCTGGTGCGTGGGCGCGCCGCGCGCGATGGTTATGGGAATGCCGCATTTTCTGATCTTGTAAACTATTTCCGCCGAGGTACGGCCGGTGCGCGTCAGCAGGCAGCGCGCAAAATCGAGGTTCTCCACCAGCGCCCGGCCCACGACCTTGTCCACGGCATTGTGCCGGGCAACATCGTCCCGGGCTATTTGGCGCTCCGTCGTAAGGTCGATAAGTATGGCCGAATGGACCGAACCCGTTTTAGAGAATATCGATGTGCCTTTCTGTAATTGCTCGGCAAGATCAAAAACCTTTTGTCGGGGAAGCGTCGTTGAATTTTCAATTTTTTTTTTCAGAAATAGCTCGCCGATGGTTGTATACATGGCGCATTTGCCGCATCCCGATGTGTAA
>JAQUMP010000504.1 GCA_028718065.1 Chitinivibrionales bacterium
GCCTTTTCCAGGCTACGGAGGTGCATTTACACAATCCGTAACGGTATATTTTCCCCTTACAGGCCCCTATGCCTGGACGCCGGCCGCAAATTCCGACAAGACCAGTTTTATTATCGACGCCAATCCCAATGATAATCCATCCGGATCGATCGATTATTCCCTCGAATGCGTCGTGCCGATAACCAAAACGAACACCGACACGGTTCTGGTTGGGCAAAGTGCCGATTATTTTTACAATCCTTGGGGCGTGAATACCTTTACAAAGATCACTCAAACCGGATGGTATGATTTTACCTTTTCATTTATGAAATCCGGCAATATGACCACCGATCCGGCCATTGCCATCATGGGCGTATACAATCATGCCAGCGGTCAATTGGTTGGCGCCTATATTAAACCGGGCAACCAGGGCAATGCTTACACGGTACCGTCATGGGGTACGCCGAGTTCAAGCCTTCTCGGTACGGATTACATTGACATAAGCGGATGGCAGGCCGGCTTTGCCGGCAATAAGCTTGCCGTTGACAATTTCCAATCGTATCTGGGCTTTCCGAATGCCGCCACGGCTCCGGTTGTTTCCAATAGCGGCTCGGTAACCGCGACCATCGGCGCAGCGTTTCATTATCAAATTTCCGGCTCCAACAGCCCTACATCTTATCAGGCGCTGGGCCTGCCTGCGGGGTTGACGCTTAACGCAGCCACGGGCGCCATTGCCGGCACGCCGACGGCTACCGTTGCCGAAACCAGCTCCGTCGTGCTTGTTGCTTTTAATGCCACCGGCGTGGGCGTAGCGCGGATAGCGATGATCGTTGGCTCTGGGGCAACGGCAGCGCTTGTGCAAAATTCTTCGGCGGCTTCAGCGCAATTTCGGATAAGCCAGAATTATAGCAGCCAAACAATAACTTTTAAGTATAATCTTGATTTTCCGGCATATACTCATATTAATATTTATTCGGTTGAAGGCCAAAAACTTGCGAACATATTTGAAGGGAATCAAGGCAAGGGCGTGCATGAGACAGCGTGGGAAAATAAAAAATTGTCCCCCGGAATTTACATGATATCGTTGCAAAACAATACGGTAAGAGAGTCAAAATTGGTCCGTTTGTTTTAAAGCGTATAATTGCCTCCCGATTTTATTTTTTTTATTTTCATAAAATTGCAGAAATAACATAGTTGCCGCCTCGCTTGACTTTGTAGCCCAAATGTGCTATATTTGTGATAGAACAAAGGGGCAAAGAATGAGTAAAACTGCGACTGTTCGAGCGCGATTGGAACCTGTCCTTAAGGGTCATGCGGAAAGCGTTTTCCATCGGCTGGGGCTGAATGCAACCCAGGCAATTACGATTTTTTATAAACAAGTTGAAATGCGCGGAGGGTTGCCCTTCGATATGGCAATTCCAACATCTACAACCAAAAAAACGTTTAACGCCACAGACGAAGGGCGTGATTTGGTCGTGTGCAAAGATACTAACGACCTGTTTAAAAGACTTGGTATTTGATGTATACCCCGGTTTTTACCAGGCAATTTGAAAAAGACCTTAAACTTGCAAAGCGCCGTGGAAAGAACATCGAAAAGTTTAAAATTCTCGCCCAAACGCTTCTTGCCGGCAAGCCTTTAGATGCCATTCATCGCGATCATCGGCTCATAGGGAATTTTGTGGGTCGCAGAGATTGTCACATCGAAGCAGACTGGCTCCTCATTTATAAGATCCAAGAACAATTCCTGACATTCGAACGTATGGGCAGTCATTCCGATTTGTTTAAAAGATAGGGCAAAACCTTCCTTGAATAATGCAAACATAGCATACGTCTATGAAAACCAGCGATTTCCAGTATGATTTACCGCCCGAATTAATTGCAAAATATCCGGAACCAGAGCGCGACCAAAGCCGTTTGTTGCATCTGCAAAGAGACAATAATTCGTTAACCCATCATCATTTTTTTGACTTACCGACATTATTAAAACCCGGCGACCGGTTGGTTTTTAACGATACCAAAGTCATTCCAGCGCGGCTCTTTTGCAAGAAAGAGACTGGCGCAATCATAGAACTTTTATTTACCGAAAAAGTAACCGATACGCAATGGAAAGCGCTTGCCCGGCCGCTCAAACGCCTGAGAGAGCGGTTGATTTTAACGGTGGATGGCAATGGTTCTATTCATGTCAAGGTCGATGCAATTCTAAACGAAGGGATCGTTTTAGTAAGCCTGCTTGAAAATAACACCTACGCGACAATTTCTGCATTGCTGGAAGCCTTCGGTCAAATGCCCCTGCCGCCTTACATCGGCAGGCCGGCTTCGGCCCACGACAGGCAGGTTTACCAAACGGTATACGCCAAGCACGACGGCGCCATCGCCGCGCCGACCGCCGGGCTCCATTTTACGCCGGAGTTGCTTGAAAAGCTTAAAAACCGTGGGGTTGAATTTTCTTACATAACTTTACACGTTGGAATTGGGACCTTTCGCCCCATTATAACCGAAAACCCGGCGGACCATGTCATGCATGCCGAGCAGTATCATGTTTCGCGCGAGGCTGCCGAGCAGATCAATGCCACATGCGCCCAGGGAGGTCGCATTATTGCCGTAGGCACGACGGTCGTGCGCGTGCTGGAACACTGCGCAATGCAGGCCGGATTAATAAAGGAAAATTCCGGCAGCACGGATATTTTTATTCTGCCCGGTTTTAAATTATCTATTGTCAATGCCATGATAACCAATTTTCATTTACCCGCCTCCACGCTTCTTATGCTTGTTTCGGCCTTTGCAGGAAGAGAAACCATCCTGGCCGCCTATCAGGCGGCAATAGGGGAGCGTTACCGGTTTTACAGCTACGGCGATGCCATGTTGATTGAATAGACGTTTCCATGAATGTGGGCGTGTATTAATTTCTAACTAGAGACAGTTCTCCTTATTTTTTACCGGGAGGGGCTTATGAAAATTCAAAATTTAGTTTTTCTGGTTCTTACGGTCGTGTTCATCGCCGGCGTAAAAGTGAGCCGCGCCGAGGTTGACGTTTCGATTAACGCGAATTTCAGCGAACTTAACGATTACGGCGAATGGGTAATGGTTCCCGGATACGGCAGCGTATGGCGGCCGGACGCGGATCCTGGATGGCGTCCGTTTGTGTATGGTCATTGGGTCTATTCAAACGAAGGATGGGTGTGGGATTCGGATGAACCTTTCGGGTGGATTGTGTGTCATTACGGTAACTGGTATAACGACCGCGAACAAGGTTGGGTTTGGGTTCCCGGTTACGAATGGTCGCCGGCACGGGTCA
>JAQUMP010000505.1 GCA_028718065.1 Chitinivibrionales bacterium
CGAAGAACTTTACATCATGCGCATTCTTGAGGAAATCGTTGGAAAATTTAAGGTACATGCCGGGCAGGGTAACGGTGTCCAGCACCACGAGGCGCCCGGTGCGGATGATCTTGGCGTCTTTGCCGAACTGGCGGTTCCAGTAATTAAAGGTGTAGTTTTCTTTGTTTTTGTCAACCCGGAATTCATAGCGCCCCATAGCCGCGGTGGAGTCCACGTACAGGGAATCGAACACCGTTTTTCTGAACTCCTTGGCGACCACGAGCCGCAAGGAGAGTTTGTCGACCACGGAACCGAGAAAATTGCGGCTTTTAAGGAGATCGGCCTTTTCCTGGGCCGGCTCGCGGATGTCGCGTATCACGCTGATGTCCTTTACGCCCGTCATATCGGAGGTGTTTTCGATCCCGATAAAGGCGGTGGCGTCCAGGGCCGGCTGGATCGAGCCGAATTTGAAAATGTAAATGATCCACGCCGCCGTAACCAGCGGGCCGGAAATAATGATATACCATTTCCACCGCCAGAAAAGATTGCCGTAGCGACGGATATAATAATTAAAATCGATGTCCCGGAGGGAAGTGGGCGCTTGTTGCACGGGTTTTATGGTTTCCTTTTAAGCCTCGGCGGCAAACGTTATAGGCGGCCGGCCTTTACCAAGGCGTAAAACTGATAGGCCGTTATTGATGTCGAGACCAGGGTCGCGGTGACCGTGAACCAGGGAAGCACGTTGGTGGTCATGACCTCCCAGAAATCTTTCTTGAGTTTTGAGGTGGCCCACAACTGGTCGCCCGAAAGAAGCCCCATTTTCTGCAAGGATGAGCCGGATTGAAAATCCTCGACCAGGTCTTTTTTTATAAGCGCCCGGCTGCGCTCCCACCGCAGGTTTTTAATGCCGTCTTCGCGCTGGGTCCCGCCGCCCATGCTCACGACGTCCCATAAGCTGTACGACGGCGGAACCCAGTAGAGTCCGGGACGGTAAAAACCGCCCAGAAGGCTTACGCGGATAAGCGGATGCACCTGCACCACAGGGTAGCGCAGATAGTTTACATAGGCGACAACGAGCGTGTCGGCCAGTTGTTTTTCTGTTTTGTCAATAACCCGCAGTTTGCCGATGGCCGGCAGGTCCACGCACCCCTGGTCGTCGATGCGGTGCAGGCCCCGGAAAAAAGTCGCGGTATCGGGGAACGTGGTAATAAGCAGCGCATCGCCGGCATGAAAAGGCGGCAGGGCCGCCGGAGGAGCGGTCTGTTTTATGACGGTGCTTTCGGCCGGCGTTGTTTTCTTTTGGGCAGGCGCTTCCGCGGGTGCCGGATTTGCGGCCTGCGCGGCATAAATGGGGAAAATTGCGCAAAAAGCCGCTATCGCACAAAAGAATATTTTCCTGCAAGGCATTTATTCATTCTCCCGGATTGTAGATAGGGGGCAAAGGCCAATGACAAATAATATAATCTCCGCTCTGCTATCGGTGAAAATCAAGGCAAGATCATTTAAAGAATGATTTTTTATCATAGTCGCACTTTCGTCTCAGGTTTGAGACAAAAGTCTCAAATCTGAGACTGTTCTTTTATTAATTCATATTTTTAGTCCAAAATCGCCGTTTTTTTAATCTGGCCCGAAATTCGCATTCTTAGCGGATCAACAGGAGTAACCTATGGAAATCACCGATGTCCAGATTAGGCTTTTCGGCGGTAAGAAGCTCAAGGCGTTTGCCACGATTGTCTTTGACCATTGCTTTGTCGTTCGGAACCTTAAGGTCATCAAGAATCATAAAGGGTACATTGTTTCCATGCCTAATCGCAAGGATGATTCCGGTATTTACCGGGACATTGCGCATCCCATTAATGAAAATACGCGTAAAATGATCGCGACGCGCGTTTTGGATGCTTTTCAAATCGAACTTGCGCAACAACCGGCTTTGGTCGGGCTCGCCGACGACCTGGACAAAGAAGAAGTGTTTGAACTTACCTAGAAAACGCCTCCAATAACCAACCGATTTTCTCCGGGAAATGGTATCGATTTAATTCCTGCGGGGCGTATATTAATTTCGTGGCATGCCGGGCCACAGAAAAAGCTCCCCAAGGAAATTGTTTTTGCATGTTGCATCTTAACTTCGCGCCCTCCTCGGATTTGCTCGTGCCCGTCCTTATGGCGGCCCTGCGGAAGGCGTGGCGCGACCCCTTTGCCGCGCCGGCGGTGATTGTTCCCAGCCCGGCGGTGGGCAAATGGCTGCGCATGCGTCTGGCCGATAACGCTATCCTTGGTAAACAGGAGGGCGCTGCTCCCTTTGAATGCGTCGCCAACCTTCCCATGCCCACCTTGGAACATTTTTTGTGGAACGCGCTTGCGCCCGACGCCGCCCTGCGCCTGCTTACCGTGGAACATTTGCAGCAGGTAGTGTGCGCGCTGCTTGACGAAGAGCGCATCCGCGAGGATAGTTACCAACCGATCCACGCGTATCTTGTTTCGCCCATCGATGGGAAAATCGATCCGCGCAAGCGCGTGCAGCTTTCCATTAAAATCGCGCGGCAGTTTCTGGAATACGAATACAACCGCCCCAGCGTCTGGGACGACCGAAACCGGCGCTGGGGAAGCCCGGGGATCGATGCGACCTGGCTGGCCGGAAAAAATTATTGCGGTAACGAGGCTGAGCATGAGGCCTGGCAAAAGGACCTCTATTGTAAAGCGCAGGAGCGCCTGCGGGCAGGGCCGGAGAAAAACGCCATTATTTCTTTGCCGCACCTCTACCGGCGCCGGCGTGAAAACGGCCTTAACGGCGGGCCCTGGAGCGTTGCGCCCTGCGAAATAATGCTTTTCCAGGCTTCCAAAATAAGCCACTTTCACCGCAATACGCTGGTGGAGATCTCCCAGATGGACGGCGTGGAAATGCATATATTTCTTACCAACCCCTGCGCCGAATTTTGGGAAGATTTGGACACCTGGCGCAACCATAAATATCCCCGGCGCTGGAAGCATGATTCCCCGGCCCAAAGCGCCGGTGTCTCTTCGCGTAAACCGGAGGACTACAATACCGGCGAACTGGAAGATTTTGCGCATTTGCCCGACGATCCCGTGCTGCTGGAACTCTGGGGTCGCGCCGGTAAAGAAAATATTTATTTATGGTGTCCGCAGGCCGCCTGGAATTTTGAGTATTATTGCCCTGCCTGGGTGGAAAAAGAACAACCGCCGCAAACGCTGCTTAAAGCCTTGCAGTTGTCCCTGCTTCGTCGCGAAAGTAAATTGCCCCTCCCGGCTTCCGGCCAACCCTGGGAAAGCGACGGC
>JAQUMP010000506.1 GCA_028718065.1 Chitinivibrionales bacterium
AATTTGCGGACGAATGCTGAAGAGACGACCGTCTTTGCGGCGAATAAGAACTTCGCCTTCTTTGCTGGCCAAATTTAATAAATTTGAGAAGTTCTGCCTAGCCCGTGAATATGTATAGACCGTCATTTATTTCCTCCAATTACTTTTATTTTAATTTTCTGAGCAATTTCTAATAGCGGTTGATCCAAGGTTAAAAGCGCCGCTTTGTTATCAATAGCGCAGCACAGCATATATGCGTCGTAAGCATAAATATTGTATTGATGGGAAATTGATAGCGCATTTTCGAGATCCACGTTTAAATATTGAACCGGAATTTCTCTATATATTTTGATCGCTAAAATCGCCTCTTTCAATCCTATTCGTTTTTTCTTAAACATTAATGAAAAAGCATTCCCCATTTCCCAATGAAGGGAATTCGGTGCGATAAGCGCAGCGTTTTTAGTTTGAGAAATAAGGAATGCTTTTTCCGGTTCCTCAAGAATTACGGCTATTATTGCTGATGCATCTATAACGATGTTCATTTTGATCCTACGGCTAAAGTACAATTGTACAATTAAAATGATATATGAGGCAAGAGAAAAGCAAGATTATGATTTGTTTTTATTAACGCTAACGTCGCGAGTTAGGTGCCTGCGCGCAAGGGAATCTTGACGCTTTAATCAATCGGATTGGGTCTGGCAAAATATGTTACCGTACTATTAAGCTTCTTATTTCAAAGTATCATTGGTTCTATAATATATCTGTTTATTAATTAAGAGCAGATTCATAATATTTTAAAAACACAGGAATATCCAGGTAGCATCTGAGGTCGTTACAAAAACGCGACAAGGCTGGTAAGGTTAAATATAAAAATTAACTATAGGAAGTCAAGAATATTTTTCGAATGGATTTATTTACCTAATTCAGGCCGCAAATACCTGCCGTTTTAATTATTTTACGATATAATAGAATAAAGCAAACAGATTCTCCTTATTTTACTACCGATACAAAAATGACCTCTCGCACACTCCGTCTGTTTTGTATTTCCGTAATCCTCTGCCTTACGGCGGTTGCCGCCCAGCAGCTCGGGCTGGAGGTCATTTCGCTTGACGGTGAGGCAAAAGTGCAGCGCAGCGATAAAAAAAACTGGATGGACCTGGGCTTGGGTCTTAAGGTGGGCGATAACGACATCGTTGAGACCATGTTCCAGACCAAACTCGTGCTCGCCTTCGGCGGCGCCAACACTATTATTATCGGCTCCAACTCCAAGGCGCTGATTAATATTCAGGAACGCCAGGCGCTTGACAAAAAAATACTGGATGTTTCGGTGACGCTCTTTGGCGGCGGCGTGTTTGCCAAGGCGGTTTCGGCCAGCCATATCAGTATTTACACCTCCAACGCCGTGGCCGAAACCCAGAACGGCTCGATATCGTCGGTGGTAGAACCTAAAACCCAGGAGTCCGGCTTTCAGATTTTGGGCGGAACGGTGAATATCCGCAGTATCGCCCAGAAAGAAGGCCGGGACCTTTCCGCCGGTCAAACGACCATGATCCTGCCGGGACGCGAACCCACGGCGCCGCTCTATATTACCTATCGACACGTGACCGTTCTCAAACATTTTTTCGGCGACGATTATATCAACAACGAATTGTCCGCATCGGGCATTACGCCGACCGAAGACCGCGCCACGCGCGATCGCATGAGCCTGGCGCAGAACCTGGGCGAACGCGCCGGAGCCGGCGCCAGCGACGAGGGCTTTTTTAAGGCGCTCTTTAGCGCGAATAGAGTTTACGGGGCCATTCTAACCGACCAGACCAACCGGGCGCGGCGCTATCGCGCGATCGACCGGCCCGAAAAAATCGTCAACGCTTCGACCACCCTGGGAGCGCAGTTTTCGTTCGGCGCGGGCGGAACGGGTTTTTTTCCGGCGATCACGCTTACGCCGCAGTTCACGTTTTCGCCGCAATTGGAAGTTTCCCTGCGCCTGGGGCTTGCCGCCAATTACACCCACGCCATCGGGATGTATGGCTTTTCGTCGTTCGCGGGAATACTTGACAAAATAAACTATATCGTCCTGCGCCCTCTGCAAAACGACCTTATTATAAGGCTCGGCGAAATCAACGATTATTCCTTAGGCGGCGGCATGGTGGTTAATCATTTCAGCAACCGTAACGCCTATGCGCTGTTCACGCCGCTCGGCCTTACCGCCCGCTATACCTGGGAAGATTTCTTAACGGTCAAGGCCTTCAGCGCCGACATTTCTAACTTTGCCGTGGGCGGCATCTATGCCGAAATCAGCCAGAACCAATACCGCTGCGGCGCCGGCTTTTTCTGGGACGCCAACCAGTACAGCCCCTTGACGCAAGATAATCTGCGCTACGATACGCTGCCGACGATCAGCAAGAACAACATTGTCAACGCGCCGGAATCCACCGCCCTCAGCATGAGCGTTTACCAGATCGACGGCAGCGTGGACCTTTTTTCCGTCAACAACTTTACCTTGACGCTTGCGGCTACCCTGGCGCAAAAACTTTCCCTGCCGCATTCGGACGGTTTCGTCGTAACGCTGCCGGAATTTCGGGGAGAGTACAACGGCTTTGTGCTCACCGCCGGACTCGTGACCGCCGCCGGACGCCTGGTGCCCGGCCAACTCAGCGCTTTTTATATGTCCGACCGCGCCTGGATCGTAAAGCCTTCCCGGTTCAGCGGCGCCAAGGACACCTTTTATACCCAAAACTCGGCGCTTTCCGAAAAAAAAATGTCGCGCGCGCTGGCCTTCGCGCTGCGGACGAATCCATTCAAGGGTTATGCGCTTGACTTAAGCTACTGCTGGAACATCGCTGACCGCAATGCCCTGGCAAGCGACTCCGGCTTCCGCGGCCCGGACATTTCCTATATGATCGGCGTTTCGATCGACGACGGGGTTTTCCCCAAGGTGCATTGGGCGCGTTTTGCAATCGGCCAGGCGCACGCCGGGCTGTATCCGGCGGGGAGCTCGCCGTTTGCGTCGTGGGGATACAATCTGCAGCTTGAGGCCCTGACCCAACCGCTGGCCTTTAATACGGCGCTCACTACCTATCTGCGGTATTATTTTCTGGACCTGGGCGCGTTTGACAATAAGGTCCATTCGGGCGACAATGTTTTTGAAATGGGAATAGGTTTGCAATGGGGAATCCGCTGACCGCCGCGCCGCTTGCGGCGCAAATTGAGGATATTATTATTCGCGCCCTGCACGAAGACCTGGGGGACGGCGGCGACGTTACTTCGCAGGCCGTTTGCGGCGCGGCCGACAC
>JAQUMP010000507.1 GCA_028718065.1 Chitinivibrionales bacterium
CTGCCGTCGGTGGGAATAATGAGTATGGACCACGGTGCATTGCAGTCGCGGGTTTCGCCGCTTACGGGTTTTAGGGTATGAGAACACGAACTCATATCAACCGCTTCCAATTCCATAATTTGGGGGAGGCGGGTATTGGGGGTTTCGCTTAAAGGACCCAAAACGATACTGCGGATATCGTCGATCATCGAGGGCGTAATGACCAGCCGCACGCCGTTGCTCTGCAACAGGTTAATGCTTTCTTGCACGGGGCCGAGCAATTCCTTAAGTTCATCCCGCGGCAACTGCGTTACAAAATCAAGCCCCAAACCGTCGGCGGGTCCGCAATATTTTTGCAGCGGCGTCAATGTCAGGCACGTCACGCGGCAGGCGGTCGCGAGCGCGGCCAGTTTTTTTATGTCCTTAGCCACGAGGTTGGAAAAAACGCAGGTCCAGGAAAACGGCGGGCACGGCCGATTAAGATAGGCGGCCGCGCTGCGCACTAACTCCATATTGTAAACAAGCGTTTCCAGGTCCAGCCCGCGGCGTATGCGGGCGAGCAATTCCGGGTCGGCGGTGTCTACGCTTGCGGCAATGCTGGTGCAATAGGTTAGGATCTGGGCTTCGTGCCAGGAGATGCGTTTGGCGAAATTGGTGGACATACCGACGGCAAACCCCTGGTGGAGCAGCGATTCAACTTTGTCGGTCCAGCCCGGATACATCATGGTTTCGCCGCCGCCTTGCAGGCTGATATGGCTCGCGCCGAGGTCGCGGCACAACGCAATGGCTTTGGCGTACAGGTGGTCGTCCATATGACGCAGGGGTTGGTCGCTTTTTACCTGGTGCAAGCCGCAATAAGCGCATTTACAGTTGCATACTTCGGTAAGCCCGATCACGACGTCAACCGATTGCGGCGTACACGTGGTAAGAGTGTCAAGCGAGTCGTATTCGGTCATGATGCCTCCGGAAGAAAAAGACCGGTTTGTCCGGCGTTCTTTTGCAAGAAACGTCGACCCCTGGAAAATTATTTTTCCATTATATATATCGGAATCGCCCCTGAAATCCTAAAGCGAAAATGCAGTACGCTAACGGAGCCGTTTTAAATAAGCCCCCGGCCAATGGGTAATATTTTCGGAAAGTTCGCTTTCGTTAAAAAGCCAGGCGGGTTGTTCCTGCAAAAACTCCGGGTGGCCTTTCGCGAATTCGGTTGCCGCCGCCGTGGGATTGTCCCATTGCCAATCCGGGTTTCCGCGGGGGACGTCATATAAATCTTTCATGCTGCCGTCGGTAGCCACAATATAGGAACCGATTGAAACCAGAGAATGATACGCCTGCAATTCCCGCATGACATGACTCTTGACATGGTTGGAATCTAAGATTACTAAAACGGTTTCATCCGATTTTATCCGATGCTTTACCGCCATTACTACTTCAGGCGCCACGGAGCTGCCTTCGATCAGGGTTATGAGCGGCGCGAGTTTATGCGTCGTAATGGCTTTTTTGTTATGCTCCCGGATTTCGATATCCACTCCGATGATCCTGCCGCGGCCGATAGCGTGACAGATGCTCGCATAATAAATGAGCGACCCGCCGTGCGCGACGCCCGTTTCAATGATTACATCGGGTTGCACCTTGTAAATAACCTCCTGGATGCGCAGGGCGTCCTCGGGAAGCTGGATGATCGGCCTTCCCAGCCACGAAAAAGTATACACATGCTTCTGGTTCCACCCGACCTTGAGCCATTGGTGCGAAAGCAGTTCAAAAGCCTTTTTAGAGTATAAATCTATTTGCTCTTCTTTTCCTTCGTGCCAATACATGAGCGTTTTTGCTTCCGGATCGATGAGTAATTTCATGGGGTTTCACCTTAAAGTAAACTGATGTTAAATTTTATTTCCCCGTGCGTCGATATAACAGCGGTCAAAATCAAAATCGCCGCACATCGTTTTTATCTCGCGCGCATAGGTTGGATTCATGACCACGATCTGACTCTTTTGGCCGCGGGACTTCAGGGACTCCGGCGGCATGATTTCCATTCCCGTAAGCGGCGCGAAACAGCCGTGTTTGGCTCTGTTGATATCGATGCAATGATCAATGATTTTACCATCCGGATCAATCAGGTTGCCAAAAATAACGCCTTTGGTCGCCATGCCCCAGACTACAATGCGCCATCCGTCGGTTTTGCGGGCCAGAAGATTATCGCGGCAATCGGCTATAAAGCGGATTTCGCGATCATTATACGTAATTATATCTTTTAAAAAAGCATTGATTGCAATGTTTTTATCGAAAATGGTTTTTTGAATCGGCAGGTTTTGGTCGCCCCCGACGCCGGCTTCCGCCCAAAGATATTGACCGCTAAAGGCTGTTCGCCTTTTTGGAAAAGAAAAGGCGGCCTGACGCAAAAGAAAAGCAAGACTATCTTTTGTAAAGTAGTTGCAGTGTTCATGGCAAAAATCCCAGAAAGCGCCCTGTTCAATGATCCACCCAAGGTCCGGCACTTCAAAAAAGCAGTTTACTAACGGGCCGCGCCCGAGCGCGGCCGCAATCTCCCGCAAAAACGAAAGGGGCGCGGGAATATGTTCCACCACATGGCGGCAGAGCAGCAAGGCCGTTGCCTTCGGCAAATATTGTTTCTTAAACACATCCCTGATAAAGTGCAGCCGGGCGGTTGCTTCGGTTCCCTCTTCTTCTTCGAAACTGGGATCAATGCCGATGCCGTTTACGGTATTAAACCGTGCGGCCAGAATGCGCAGCAAAGTTCCCTTGCCGCACCCCACGTCGACTACGAAGTTGCCGTCCAAATCATACTGTTGGTAAAGATACTCTGCAATTTCCCGATAGTAAACATCCATGACGGCCGAAGGCACCGCATTGTTGTAATTGGTATCGTAATGCAATAAGCCCCCGTCAAAGGCGGCGTTAAAGGCGAAACCGCAGGAGGCGCAAACCAATAGTTCAAAAGCGCCCGCGGGCGCTTTTAGGGCGGCGGCCCTGGTATGGAACACGTAATTCTGCATGGCCGGCAAACGGGCGCGCTTGACCGTTGAGAGAAGCGGGGCGCAACCGCAAACCGGACAACCGCGGGGCATGGTCATGCGGCACTCGTTTTCAGGGTGTTTCGCCAGAAGGCAATCGTGGTGGAAATGCCCTCTTCCAGGTCCGTCGTTTGTCGCCAGCCGGCCTCTGTTTGCAAGCGCGTTATATCGGCCACGATGCGGGGCGGTTCCGGTTGCGCCGGGATTATGGCGGTCATTTTTATAAGACCGGCCTTCCCCAGCAACGCGCCGATT
>JAQUMP010000508.1 GCA_028718065.1 Chitinivibrionales bacterium
GTCTTTAAAAATGGAATAGGGCGGCGGAATGGAACCAACACTCAAATACAATTGCAACGCCTCAGGAGAAATTTCCCTGGTGATAAACGGCAATTCAAGGAGCGCTTTCATTTCCGAGGCAAAAGCGATATGAGTGCCGTTATGAAGGGCATAATACAAAGGCTTTATGCCAAGTTGGTCGCGGGCGAGCAGCAACCGTTTTTCGGTTTTATCCCATAATGCAAAGGCGAACATCCCGTTAAGGCGTTTTACGCAATCGGCGCCTTTTTCTTCGTACAGATGAACGATTACCTCGGTATCGGTCCGGGTTTTAAAAATATGGCCGCGGGCCGTTAGTTCCCGGCGCAGTTCCTGGAAATTATAAATTTCACCGTTAAAAACAACCACGATCCGGTCGGTTTCATTAACAATCGGCTGGTCCCCTCCTTTAACATCTATAATGGAAAGGCGCCGCACGCCCAAACTCATATATTCGGAAGAAAATGCACCGGCGCTGTCGGGCCCGCGGTGCTCGAGCCGGGTCGTCATCCTGCGGAGCAGCGCATCGTCCTGCGTATGATTAAACCCGACGATACCACACACGGTTGCGGCCTTTATGATGATTTGTAAACAAGCGTATTTCGGGGAATAAACAATCGTAATTGTACCATGCCTTAACCAGCCCGGTCAACCAGAATTCTTCGGTAAATGTCGGCAAACAAGTGAGCACTCTTTAGAATTTGCATGCCGCAACCGAAATACAATAATGGCGCACTATTACAGATCATTTAACGTGATGATATTCATATCGTTCACTGTTTTTTAGCTTGACATTGTTTAAAAAAAGTGGTCTAATATAATAGCCACAACCATTTACGGTTTATTTGACATAAAGGAGTAAAAGCGTGCCCCAGGCTCCGGTGAATATTCTTGCGATTGGGTCGCACCCGGATGATATTGAGTTCGGCTGCGGCGGAACCCTTTACAAATTCGCGCAAAAGGGGCACCGTGTGTTTGCGTACATCTTGACACGCGGGGGATTCGGCGGCAATCCCAATGTGCGCTCCAGGGAACAAACCCGCTCGCAAAAATTGCTGGGAATCACTTCTGTTTTCTGGGGCGCCTTTACCGATACGCGCCTTCATTTTTTTAAAAACGTAGTACCGTCGATCGAGAAAGTGGTCCAGGAAACCAAACCGGCATTCGTATTTGTCCATCACGGCAAAGACACGCACCAGGACCATCGCAACGCCAATACGAGCGCGGTTTCGGCGACCCGCAATATCCCCAATATCCTGTTTTACGAGGGGCCGACATCCTATAATTTTGAACCGAATGTTTTTGTGGATATAAAAGACCAGTTGCCGCATAAAATCGCCAGTCTGGCATGTCATGATTCGCAGGTCATGAAAACAAATATAAATCAGCAGTCGATCCTTGATATTGCCAAAGCCACCGCCACCTTTCGCGGGACGCAATGCAGGGTCCGATTTGCCGAGGCGTTTTGCTCGTTGCGCATGTTTATTAACATCTAACTCACCCCTTTGTCCCCTCTCTTAAAAGAGAGGGGAAACCGAGGCTTTGCGAGGAGAGGTGAGTTGGGAATTTAAGGTGCCCATGCAGGTTGCAGCGCGATCGTTGTTCTATATTCCGGTCTACGGGCTGGCGGTTTTTCTTTTTTGGCCGGGGCTTCTTAAGTACCTGGACAAATTAAATCCATTTTTATACAGCCTCTATTTATGTTTGCTGAGCTGCTCCGTATCCATGGTAATCATGCCGGTGCTGATATGGTTTGGAAACAAATGCGGTCTGGTAGACCACCCCGACGAAGCGCGCAAGCACCATAAAACATCCGTTCCCTTGACAGGCGGCATGGCGATATTTGCCGGGTTTATGATTACGATCGCCTTTAATTTTCATTTTTCCAAGGAAATGAAAGGCATTCTTGTCGCTTCCGTCCTTATTTTTATCGTGGGCGCGCTCGACGATCGTTTTGGATTGTCGGCCAAAATACGGCTCATGGTCCAATTTATGGCAACCTTGATTCTGATCCTGGCCGACGTACGCATAACCTGCATTCCCTTGTGGCTGGGCGGCTATTACAGCGATATTATTATAACGTTTATCTGGGTTATCGGAATTACCAATTCCATGAATTTTATCGACGGCATGGATGGTCTTGCGGCGGGGACCAGCATTATTTATTCCATATTTTTCGCCATTATCGCCACGGTGCTGGGACAATGGTACATGATGTTTCTGGCGGCCGCCCTGGCGGGAGGTTGCCTTGGATTTTTCCCCTATAATTTCCGTCTTAACAAACCGGCAAGGGTCTTTCTGGGCGACAGCGGCAGTACTTTTTTGGGTTTTATGTTTGCAAGCTTCGCCATTCTCGGGGATTGGGGGCCCAGCATTCTTGATATCGCCATCCCCGTTATCATTATGAGCGTGCTTATTTTTGATATGAGCCTTACGACCATCGTGCGCATTCACACCGGCGAAGTCAACAATTTTTCGCAGTGGCTGCATTATACGGGACGCGATCATTTTCATCACCGTTTAATGAGCCTGGGGATAAGCGCGAAAAAAGCTGCCCTGATTTTTTTCGGGGTTTCGATTTGCCTGGGTCTCGAGGCAATCACCATGCTTTTTTCGAGCGTTTTAAATTCGATTTTAATTATCGTTCATACGATCTTGCTTTTCAGCATTATCGGGTATATCCTGGTATTACAGAACGGAAGACCGAAGAACGCCCCTTTGCAGGTCACGCAGGTTTCAGGAAATATTTAATAATCGTCGCAAGATCCGGAGGTCATTATGTTTTATAACGGAACAAGCGCATCCCAAACCCTGCAGTCGTTGCCGATTTTCGTAGTGCTCGATAGCATCTATTCCAAAAACGAAAATTCGCCGGTTGCCGGTACGAAACCCGCGGCAATCCGCTATGGTGAATTGCTGCAACGCGTGGACGAGGTGCTCCTGCGCGGCTTGGCCATAGAATCGGCGGTTACCACCCGTAATATGCCGTTTACCAGTATTTTTTCCATCGCCGAAATGATAATCCTGAGCATGACCAAAACCGAAGATGTTTTTCTGCAAGTCATGAATCCGCACTATTCCGGCAATTTCATTCCCGGCCACAGTCTTAACGTGGCATTCTTAAGTTGTAAAGTCGGCATGGGGTTAAAGTTTTCGTACAAGGAACTCACCGAAGTATGCGTCGCAGCGATCTTGCATGACCTCGGCATGACCAAAATTGCGCCCGATTGTTACTACCACGACCGTC
>JAQUMP010000509.1 GCA_028718065.1 Chitinivibrionales bacterium
TAAGCGCACCGGGCCGGTTGTTCTTTTCCTGCTCGGCGTGCTTTACTTCAGCAAGATCTACAAAGTTAATCTTTACATAAGCGACTCGGCCCTGCACCCGGAAGGCATGCTCTTTTTCGCCATCGGCGCCTGGGGGGCGATAAACAATGTGCGCCTGTCCGGCTTCGCTCGGAGAACCACGATCTTGCTCACCGTTTCCTGGATTGCCCTTAGCATTTGCAAAGTATGGTTATTATTAAAATTCGGCGAAACCTACCCCTATAACCTGTTGCACCGTTTTACCGTAATATTGAGCGTGATTTGTGTCTGGCGGCTTTACGATCTTTTGCCGCAAACGGTCGTTAGTGCCTGCGCCTGGAAAATTCTGCTGCCCTGTACGTTTTTTATTTACGCGTTCCACGAACCCGCCCAAACCATTATCCGCACCGAGATCGTGCGCGCAACGGCCGCTGGCCCGGCAATTTATTCTCTCTGTTATTTACTTTGCCCAATAATAACTATTGTATCAGGATTATTTCTGGCATGGTTCCTGCAAAGAAACACACCGCGTTTTTTTGCGCTTATTACCGGAGGCAGGGGAAAAAGGAATCAGTTAATGCCAGGGAAATGATTTTTTACCCCTCCGCCTGCATTAAATTATTTTGAATAAAGATTGAGCTGGTTGACAAAAAAAGGATTGGATATGAAAATATACTTGGACAATTGTTGTTTTAATCGTCCTTACGATAAGCAGGATTTTGAGACGATAAGGCTCGAATCCGAAGCAAAACTATTTTTGCAGGAAAAGATTCGCGACGGAAAACTTGCTCTTGTTTGGTCGTTTATTCTTGACTTTGAGAACGAAGCGAATCCTTTCCAAAACCAAAAAGAATCTATTGCAGAATGGAAATTAATTGCAGCCGAAAATATCGACGCAAATCAAGCTGTTCTTCCAAAAGCGAAGAAATTCTCTGAACTTTTCGGAATTAAAGCAAAGGACGCCCTTCATCTGGCCTGCGCCTCCTGCGCTTCGTGCGATTATTTTATTTCCACTGACCGGCAATTGCTCAAAAAATCCTTAACAATAAAAGAAATAAAAACCATTAATCCTGTTGATTTCATTCCAATTCTGGAGGCGACAATATGATATCCGATACCATGATCCGCGTTGAAGGAATGAAAGCGCTCAGAAACAAACTTGGCATTGTTGAAGCCGAACGGTTTGTGAACCTGATTCAGCGTGAACATTTCGATTACACGGAGTGGCAAAAAACCTTATGGCCGGATAAAACAGTTGAGGAATTATTCGAAACCGCAAAGTTGCATTCCGAAAAAAACCGATCCCTCCAATAGGCGTATGGTCGGGTCAGCCGTTCGGTACTCCAATTTCTTCCATTTGCATAGGAACGCCGATTCCCGTTGCATGATGCTTGACGATCTTGCCCTCAATCGAAAACAGCGCCTCCTCCGCGATGTTGGACCCCAGATCGGCGATGCGCTCCAGATTTTTACAGATGCGAATTATCTCCAGCGCGTTCTCAAACGACAGGCCCTCCATGCCGTTTAGCACGTCGGCCTTGACTTCGGCAAGTATGGAAACGTTGAGTTTGTCAATATCATCGTCCCGCGCCAGGACTTCCTCCGCCAATACCTGGTCTTTATAAAAAAAGCTTTTCAGCGCGTCGCGCACGATTTTTAAGCAATGATCGGCCATGAGCGGCAGCTCGAACAATTTGCAACCCCGCGCTTCGCGCGCCAGCGTTTGCGCCGATTCGGCGATGTTTACGGCGTGATCGCCGATACGTTCGAGCATGGGATTTATCTTTTGGATCGATAGAATAAGGCGCAAAATCGTCGGCGGCATATCCGTGGTGCTCATGGAAAAAATATTGAACGTGGAATTATCGATGTCGATTTCAAAAGAATTTATGGCTTTGTCGCCGTCAATGACCATCTTTGCCAGAATAGAATCGAATTCCAAAAAGGCCTTGATCGAACGCTCGACGGCCCGCTCGACCAATTGGGCCATGGCGCTGATTTGATGCGTTGAAATATTTACGTTGATTTGCGGGCGGTCATTCATTGGTTCCCCCTTGGTATTGTATAATTTTAGGTTCTTTTTTACTGCCATAAAGATACGCGGCTTTTGTTAGGGAATTGCGCGGGCGGTGTGTGTTTTTGATGAGGCCCTTAGCCGGCGTCCGGCGCAAAAAGCCGCGACAATTCATCGAGTGTTTTTTCTTCGTCGCCGCCTTGTACCCGCACTTCCAGTTCCGTGCCCTGGGCCGCTTCCAAAAGCAATAGCTGCAAGATCGAACCACCGCTGGCGGATTGCGGGCCTTTATAAATAAGCACTTCGGAAGCCAGGCTCTTGCTTTTTTCGGCAATGCGCCAGGCAACGCGCGCATGGATGCCATGCGTATTCCGGACGATTATTTTCCTGGTTCGCATACGGGCCTTTTGGCTTTTTGGGTCTCTTTGTTTTATTATAGACAAGGGGCATGGGAATTGTATGAGGCGTTTGTTAGGCCTTGATTACAACCGACACGGCGGCGTTTTGCACCGGTGAGGGCAAAAATCGTTTTGTTCCTAACAAATTTCTAACACAATTATCATCGTATACAATTTATTAAAACCGATATTTTAGAATGGAAAAGGAGTTGTCATGAGGCTTTTTATCATATCGGACCTGCATGTCGCCGAAAACGAAACCTTAAGCACCTTCGGGTGGAATCAGGATGATTTTATCGAAAAAATGGAGGCGATTAGAAAAACCCATGCGGTTGACAAAATAATACTCAACGGCGACATTTATGATTTATTTAAAAGCGATTTCAAGGCCATTGCCGACCGTAAAAAAAAGCTCATTCGGTATTTGTCGGGTGAAGATTTTATTTATATAAAGGGCAACCACGACGTCGCCCACCGCGGCGCAAAGGATTTTTACAAGGTCGTAAACAGTAAAGGAGAATCCATTCACATCGAGCATGGGCATCGGGCCGATTTTATTAACGGCACGGCCCTGGGGCGCCGGATGGGCTATATGTTTTATCAGGTATTAAAGCTCTTTACAAAACTATCAATCGTGCGCGCGATGTACTACGGATATCTGGAGCGCGACGAAGGCCTGCAGGATGCGCGCGCGTACAGGTCGTACAAGTATTTGCGCTACGCCATGCGGCTCCTAAGAAAAAACAACGTGGTTGTTCTGGGCCATACGCATAAGGTCGAAATCCACAACACCGTTTCGCCGCAGGGGACCAAGCGCTACTTTAATACGGGCTCG
>JAQUMP010000510.1 GCA_028718065.1 Chitinivibrionales bacterium
AATGGATGCGGGCCACGACCTGATAGGCGCAAAAAAAGCTGGCAACGATCAGGGCGCAATCGACTAAGGCGATAAATTGTTTAATGAATGATGAATGTTCTTTAATCATGGCAATTTGCGAAGCGAACTACATCAAAATAAAAAAGTAATTATAATTTTAACCGTTTTTGACCTCACCCCTGGCCATGAATCTGCCACTGGCAGATGGCAAGCCTCTCCGATTCGGAGAGGGGAAAAGGGGTGGCCGAAGGCCGGGGTGAAGGGGTGAGGTTATAAAAAACATTGTTACTGCTCCGGAGTAAAATTAAAAGGAAATTCAAAACTCATGTCGCCCAGCTTCGCCTGCACCGGTTTAAAACGCATGGTCTGAGCATAGGCTTGCAGCGCTTCCAGAAATTTCCGGTCGCCGATCTGCGACGACCGCAGGGCCGCCTCGCTGACCGTGCCGTCCGGACGGATGCGGAACGTGATCCATACCGTGCCCGCCAATTGCGGGGAAAGCTTAAGGTGCATTTTGTAAATGCCTTCGAGCTCGGCGCTGCGCGACCCGATGGAGTCGGCAATCGATTTGCGTGAACGATACTTGATGATTTCCTTGTTGTTAAGCGGGGCGGGCGGGGGCGCGGCGACGCTTGCTTTTGTTGCGGCGGCGCTGTCAAAAATCAATCCGGCCACCATCTTCTTGATATTGTTTTTGCCCGCGGCCGGGGCGGTCTCCTCCTCCGAAGAAATAAACGAGGCGATCCAGGCGGCCACGGCGGGCTTTAAGGCAAACAGGCTTTGGCAATACGCGGGAAGCAATCCCGGAAGTTTTTTAGGGTCGATGGCCTTTTTCCAGAGGGTGTCCAATGATCCGGCCAGAACGGCGCGCGGATACTCCTTGGCCATGACGACACGTTTACCCATAAGAGAATCGATGTTTTTTGCGGTAAGGCCCGCCGAGCGGTCGCGCCGCAGCCGCGCCTGCAACTGGCACGTTGCTTTGTAGAGCATTTGCGCGGCGGGAGCGCTCCACTGTTGTCCGCTTTGCAAAGAAAGCTGATTGGCAAGCTCCTTCATGACCGCCGGGTCGGTAGCGCCCGTGTCCAGCCGCGCCAGGAGCATTTCCCGCACCAGCGCATAGACCTGGGTTTCGTTCAGCGTGGAATCCGGCGCAAAACGTTTGCAGTTTGCCAGGGTCAGCGTGTCGGAATCTATAATCGCGACATAAACCTTTGGTTTTTGTTTGCCGCACCCGGCAAGGCAGAGCAAAACAAAAAGGGCCGCCAGGGCGATCAGGGGCATAATGGTCCGTTTGGTCATGCTTTCTCTCCCGGTGTAAACTATAATGAAACCGTTTTCATAAAATCATCGAGCGCAGAGTAAAGCGCCGCTGCATCGTGCTCATTAACGACCGTGCGCCACTTTGTGCCGCGCGGCGGCGCCAGGAGCTCCTCCTGCAAGCGCATGCGCCGCAGCAGGGCGGCCTCGTCCAGCGCGGATTTTTTTTTGAGCCGGTCAAGCCGCACGGCCGGGGAGGCCTCGATCCAGAGCAGCGCGTCGAACCAGGATTCGATGTCCCATACGGGGATCAGCGCCGCGTCCAGAATGCACAGGTCCGCGGCGACGGACTTGACACATTGGTATAAGTACGCCACGACCCTGGGATGCACGATGGCGTTTAAGGTTTTTAAGCGGGAGCTGTCGGCAAAAGCGGCTGCGCCCAGTTCGGTGAAATTAAGCGCGCCTTGGCTTACAACGAGCGGACCGAAGGCCCCCGCAAGTTCGCGCTTGAGGGCATCGTCGCCGTTCATAACCTGTTTTGCCGCCAAGTCCGCGTCGATAATTTCGCCGCGCGTGCCGGCGCAATAGCGCGCGACAAACGTTTTCCCGCTTCCCATAAAGCCGGCCACACCGATGGTCCGCATGTCAGGAGGCCCCATGAAATTTAGTGATGGTCACCAGGCTGCCGGTATCGTTATAACGGATCTCGTCGACATAATTGTGCACGATATAAAGCCCCCGGCCGCGTCCCTTGATAAGATTTTCCGGCAGCGTGGGGTCCGGCACGGCCGCGGGGTCGAAGCCGTCCCCTTCGTCGAGGATGGAAATGATTATTTTTACTTTGTCAATTAAATGGCCGATCATGACTTTTTTGGTATGGTCTTTTTTATTGCCGTGATAAATGGCGTTGGCCAGCAGTTCGGTCAGGGCGATTTTCATCTTGCGGATGCAGTCGTCGCTGTAGCCGAAGGCGTCCATGCTGCTTAATATCACCGCGGTGACCTTGTCCATTTCCTCAAAATAGCTGATGACCTGCAAATACACGGGATCGTCGAAGGCGAACCCCAGGCGCTGCTTCATCTGGTTCTTGCGCGACTGCGTCAGCATTTCCACGGCCAGGATGGTAATGTCGTCGTCCTGTCCGAATTTCTTGACATAGCGTGAATAGCGGCTTTTGAATTTGTCCATCATGCCCTGCGGCGACTGGCGCCCGAGTTGTTTGAGCAGCTCGCGTTCCAGCCGGCCCTGGCCCTGCAACTCGTTTTCCACGCCGAAGATCCCGTATATGCCGTCGGTAAAGAGCACCAGCCAGTCGCCGGGGCTTAAAAAGATGCTTTTTTCCTCGTAGAGCCCGTTTTCAAAGACCCCGATAAAGGTGCCCGAACTCGCGAGCGGCACCAGCTCGCGGTCGCGGGCGCGGTACACCAGGGGGTTGCTGTGCCCGCCGTTGCAGTAGGTCAATTTGCTGTTATGCAGGTCGAGGTAGGCCACAAAGGCGGTCAGATAATAATCGGCGGAAATGTTCTGGATCATCTCGGCATTCACGCGTTCCATGGCGGCGCGCGGGGAGGTAACGGCGCGGATATGGTTGGCAAACGATACTTTGGCCATGGCCGAAAGCAACGCCGAAGCCACACCGTGGCCGGCCACGTCGAAAATCACGAAGACCAGCAGATCGTCGGAAACATGCAGCACATCGAACAGGTCGCCGCCGATAGCCTTGCAAGGCAAATAGAGCGACGACATGTCCAACCCCTCCACGATCGGCAGACGCTGCGGAATCATGGCGGCCTGGATCTTGCGGGCAATATCAAGATCGGCCTCGATATCATGAAATTTCTGCAAATCCTTCATGGATTTGGACAGATGGTTATGCTTTACCGTTGGCAGCGACGAGGAGGAGGATTTTTTCATAAGTAATTCTAAGGTCCAAAAACGCCGGGTTTTAAATGATAGGGGCGCTCTTTATTATAATTGTATGGCTTACGCTCGTCCACAAC
>JAQUMP010000511.1 GCA_028718065.1 Chitinivibrionales bacterium
CCCGGGGAACGGCGAGCTTGCCGAGGTCGTGCAGGAAGCCCGCTATTTTCATCATGCGGCATTCCCGTTCGGAAAATCCGCATAGTTGCGCAAGATGGGCTGCGCTTGCCGCCACGCCGCTGGAATGGGTGGCCGTAAATGAACTGCGGAAGTCAATCACTTTTGCAAAGAGCATGGCGAGACTGTTAAGCTGCTCCAGATCCATGACGATGCTTTTAGAGCGCGCCTTTCGCCGGAGATGGCGGTAGATGGAAGAAGATTTCGTATCCAGCCAGAAATACTCCTTCTGCGCGAGCGACAAAAAAACCTCCACCAGTTCGGGCTTGAACATGTTTCTGCTCTGTTCCTCAATTTTATTGCAAATGTTTTTTACCTGTCCCAGAATTTCCGCGTTCATGTCGATGAGGACCGCAATCCGGTCCGCCAGATGGAGAAGGTGGCTTTCGGGAAGAACCGGCCCGCCGGTTTCCGGAGAATCGTTGCCGTTGTTCCAAAAAGCATGATGATTTTTAATAATTGGAGCTAAAGACGAAAGCGGCCCGAACAGATTCAAAAGCCCGCAGCCGAGTTCCGCATGTTGTTCAACGGATTCCGTTTCAAATCGCAGGGTCTCGATCCTTTCCGCAAGCGAAAGCGCGCCGATGTCGTGCAGCGCGCCGGCAAGAATAAGCTCCTTCTGTTTTTCCAACGAAAAGCCAAGCTCCTCGCCGATGCACGAGGCGATATACGCCACTTGCTTATGATGGTTGACAAGCGCGGGGCTCACCAGGTCTACCGCGTCGGAGAGGCAGGCCACCAGGTCGAACAGCGGGATTTGAGGTTCCTTAATCATTTTTTATTTCCGGCAATTGGAACTTTTGCGTTATAATAATAATCTGTTTAAAAAAACGGCTTCAAATCTTATATTACAATAATGCCGCTGTCCCCGCTACAATTATACCAACGCATGCTGCGCTATATCGTGCCGTATCTGGGTCTGCTGATAAGCTCGCTCAGCCTGTCGATATTAATCGTGCTTTTCGACGCCGTATCGCTGTGGTTTTCGGCCTCGCTGGTAAAGACGCTTTTTATTCCGGACCTGCATGCGCAAGCGTCAATGCCGCCCGCGTTGTCCGTGGCAACGGTCAACGAATACCTTAAATTCTGGACCTATCATTTTATCGCGCGCAAATCCGTTTTCGACACGCTCAAGTTCGTGTGCTTAGCCATGGCAAGCGCCTTTCTTTTAAAGAATGCCGGCACCTATATAAAATCGCTGGTAATAACTAAGCTTAACCTGGCCATTACGCGCGACATGCGCAATGATGTTTTTTCGCATAGCCTGCAATTGCCGGTCACCTACTACGACCGCAACAATTCCGGCCGCGTAATTTCCTTAGTATTAAACGACGTTTCCAACATTAACGCCTCCATAACCGGCACCTTCGACAACCTGCTTACCGAGCCGTTCCGGGTGCTCTTTTTTATCGGCGTTTTGCTTTTAATCAATATAAAATTATCACTCATAGTTTTTATCGTGTTTCCCGTGCTCGGCTACCTTATTACCGTCATCAGCCGGACCGTGCGCCGGCGCTCAAAACGCATGCTCGAAAAACTGGAAGGCTTAGTCAATATTCTGTACGAAGCGGTTTCCGGCATCCGCATTGTAAAGATGTTCAACATGCACGAAGTCGAAACCGGCCGGTTTAAAACCGAAAACAGCCGCTTTGTGCGCCAATCCTTCGGCTCGACCGTTTTCAGCGCCTTAAGCAGCCCCCTCACCGAAACGCTGGGGGTTTTGGTGGCCGTTATTCTTTTATGGTATGGCGGGCGCCAGGTGCTGGCCGGCAAGGGGTTTTCGGCCGAGGATTTCGTGCGGTTTCTCTTTTTTCTCTTTATGATTTTTAAGCCGCTCAAAACCTTGAGCGGCGTGGCCAATTCGCTGCAGAGCGGTTTTGCCGCGGCCGAGCGCGTCTTCGCGATCCTGGATACCCCCAGGGAACCGCTGGGCAAATTAAACCCGCAAACGGTCCCCGCCTTTACCCGGCAGATCCGGTTTGCGGGGGTCTCTTTTACCTATCCGGGGACGGAAAGCGAAGTGCTGCACGACATCAGCCTTACCATTCGTAAAGGCGACGTGCTGGCGATCGTGGGCAGCAGCGGCGGCGGCAAATCCACCCTGCTCGACCTGCTGCCCCGTTTCTACGAAATTTCCAGGGGCGTCATAAGCCTTGACGATACAGACATCCGCTCCATGGATCTGGTCGGGCTGCGCCATTTGTTCGGGATTGTCTCCCAGGAAACAACGCTCTTTAACGATACGGTGTTTAACAATATCGCCTACGGCGTGGAACGTCCGGATGAGAAAAAGGTCATTGAAGCTGCCACGGCGGCCTTCGCCTGGGAATTTATCGAAAAAATGCCGCAGGGTTTACACACGATAATCGGCGAGCGCGGCGTGATGCTTTCGGGCGGCCAGCGCCAGCGCCTGGCGATTGCGCGCGCGCTCCTTAAGAACCCGCCGGTCCTGATTCTGGACGAAGCCACCTCCGCGCTGGATACCGAATCCGAGCGCTCCGTGCAGCACGCCATTAACAACCTCATGCGCAACCGCACCGTGCTGGTGGTCGCCCACCGCCTCTCCACCATTCAACACGCCACCAGCATCGTGGTGCTGGACAACGGGGCGATCATCGAGCAGGGCTCGCACGAAGAACTGCTGCGGCTCAATAAAAAATACAAATATTTTTACGATATCCAATTCGCGCCGGTCAAGAGTTAAATCTCGCCCCCTAAATCCCCCGTAGGGGGACTTAATTTGAATTTATCTTATATCCCCCCTTCGGGGATTGGCATGCGCCGGCGGCGCATTCTTGCCGGAAAAGGGGGGCGCGGAGTTACTTGCTCAATTCCAGCATGGCGTTGAGCGCGACCGCGGCTTTTTTGGCGATGTCCGGCGGCAGGGAAACGGTGATTCCGCCGTTGCCCTCCAGCGCTTTAAGAATGGAATGGGGCGTAGTTTTTTTCATGTTGGGGCAGGTAATCGTGTCACTTATTGCATAAAACTTTTTCCGCGGATTGTTCTTTTGTAAATAGTGCAGGATGCCGTTTTCGGTGGCCGCCACGAATTCGCGCGCAGGACTCGCGGCGGCAAACGCGGCCATGCCGCCGGTGGAAAGCACCGCATCGGCCAGATCGCGGCATTCGTCGGAGGCTTCCGGATGGATCATGATAACGGCCTGCGGATGGTCGGCCCGTGCCTTGCGCATGAGCGC
>JAQUMP010000512.1 GCA_028718065.1 Chitinivibrionales bacterium
TGGCTCCCCAAAATGAACGGCAGAATGTACGACAAGCGTTTGGCTGTTGTGGCTTGGCTGATAATGTTCGTAAGTTTTAATTTTTTCTATTTCCCCATGCTCGTTATGGGATGGCAAGGCATGCCGCGCCGCTATTACGAATATTTGCCGCAATTCAGTGAGCTGCAACTAATCGCCAGCATCGGGTCATTTGTTCTGGTCATCGGGCTTATTATCATGGCGGCAAATCTTCTTTACGGCGCCTTTAAAGGCGCCAAGGCGCCCGCGAATCCATGGGGCGGCGCCACGCTTGAGTGGGCATTGCCTTCGCCGCCGGCCTCCGAGGACTTTGAAGAAATCCCCATCATTACCAAAGGTCCGTATGATTTCGGCAACCGGGCGGCATGAACAAGTATGGAAAGTAAAGAACACTCTTCGGATGGAAAGGTTGGAATGTGGCTTTTTATCGCCACCGAGGTCCTGCTTTTTGGCGGGCTGTTTCTGCTCTATTCCATGTACCGCCTTAAAAACCCCGTGGAATTTCATAAGGCCTCGCGCGAGCTTTCGCTTTTTGCGGGGACGCTTAACACCCTGGTTCTTATTACCAGCAGCTTAAGCGTTGCCCTCGGGATTTTCTTTTTTAAGGCAAATAAAATCAAACAGGCCCGGATTTTTCTGCTCGCTACCATCGGCTTTGCATTTGTGTTCCTTATTGTAAAAGCCTTCGAGTGGACGGCCAAGTTTCATCATGGCCTGTATCCCAATTCGGCTTTCCTCGACAAGCAACCCAAAGGCGAAATCCTTTACTTTGGGCTCTATTTCATGATGACCGGCCTGCATGCCGTGCATGTGATCGTGGGCATCGGGGCGCTTTCGGTGGTTTACTTTTGGATAAAAGGCAATAAGCTTACGCCGGAGCGCCCGGTTTGGTTCGAAAATGCGGGACTCTATTGGCATCTGGTGGATATTATCTGGATTTTCCTGTTTCCGCTTTTTTACCTGATTTCGTAGGAGATAATTTGAACGCCGCTCACGCAGAAATTGCATCGGTCCACGAACAACCCGCGAGCATAAGGCCCTATATTGCGGTGTGGATCACACTGCTTGTTTTGACCGGCGTAACCGTGACCGGCGCGCGTTTAAATCTTGGCACCGTTACAATTATTGTGGTTCTTACGATTGCAGCGATAAAGTCCGTTTTAGTGCTCCTTTACTTTATGCATTTACGCCATGAAAAACGATTATTGCTCAAATTATTGATCCCCGGCACGCTGGTACTGCTGGCGATTTTTATCGGGCTCACCTACGCCGATGTCATAACCCGGCAATAAGGACGCATCGCATGGCCACATCCACCGCGGTTGTAAACGGAGCCTTTATCTATATCCTGGCATTTGCCGCGCTGCTGTTCTTTTTAATTGTTTTTTTTATGGCATTCTATCTGGTGCGCTACCGCCGCGCCCGCAATCCGGTACCCGAAGAACTGCCGGAAAACGCGCTGATTGAGGTGATTTGGGTCGCGGCCCCAACCGTGCTTGCGTTAACCATGTTCCTGTACGGGCTCACGGGCTTTAAGTTTTTGCGTCACGCGCCCCCGGACTCGTATATTGTAAAGGTGCACTCACGGCAGTGGTCGTGGCTTTTTGAGTACCCGAACGGGAAAAAGAGCCCCGATATGATCGTTCCCCTGGGGAAAAATATCAAATGCGAACTCACCTCCAGCGATGTGATCCACGGTTTTTACGTTCCGGCTTTTCACATCCAGCAAAACAGCATGCCGGGGATTAAAACCTTTGTCTGGTTTAATGCCTCAGCTTTAGGAAGCAATTACATTCTGTGCTCGCAGTATTGCGGTCTTAAACATTCCATGATGCTTGCCAAACTCATTGTCGTGCCGCCGGACCAATTTGAAATTTGGCTCAAGGGCGGCAAAATTGCGTTTGCGGACAATCCCCTCGCCGTCAATATGCCGCCCGGTGAAACTCTGCTTTTTGAGCGAGGATGCGTATCGTGCCATTCCGTCGAGGGGGCCACGATGGTCGGGCCAACGTTTAAAGGGCTTTTCGGATCGCATGTAAGGGTTTCTACCGCCGGTAAATTAAGGACAATTACGGCCGACGAAGATTATATCAAACGATCGATCGTTGATCCCGGTGCGGATATTGTGGATGGTTTTCCCAACACCATGCCGTCGGCGCGAGACGTGCTCAGTGACGAGGAAATTGGAAAAATTACCGATTATTTAAAGGCGCTCAGGTAAGCTTTCATGAACACAAATTACCACATCCTTCTTTTAAAACTCGTCCGTTTTAAGCTTTCGCTTGCCATTGCATTTTCCGGGCTGGTCGGCGCCGTGCTTTATACTCATGCCTTTAGCCAACGGGCGCTCGTGGCATTTGCGGGACTCTTTTTACTTTCGTGCGCGGCGGCGGCGGTAAACCAATTGCAGGAACGCGCCTTTGATTTACGCATGGATCGTACCAAGGAGCGGCCGCTGCCCTCAAACCTAATCAGGCCGCCGTATGCCTTGTTAAACGGTATAATTCTTGGGCTTGCCGGTTTTTTTGTTTTGCTTTACGGCACGACGCCCACGGCTTCACTTTTGGGAATAATAAATTTATTGTGGTATAACGCCGTCTATACACCTCTCAAGCGAAAAACCCGCTTCGCGTTATTTATTGGGGCTTTTACCGGCGCAATGCCGCCCCTAATCGGCTGGAGCGCGGCCGGGGGAAACATTTTGAGCCCCTTTATTTTGTCAATTGCCCTCTTTATGTATCTCTGGCAAATTCCCCATTTTATGTTGCTTTTGCTTAAGTTCGGCGATGAGTACGAATCGGCAGGATTCCCCTGTCTGCTTTCATCGGCAAGCGAAAACAAAATCAGAGGAATTGTGTTTATCTGGTTTTTGCTGACATCGCTCAGCACGTTTGTTTTTCCCTTGTCAAATAGCGTTTCGAGGGTTCCCGTGATCACGTTCCTGATTTTGCTGAATTGCGCCCTGATATTTTATTTTTATCAAAGCTTATTCCAAAAGAAACGGCCTTTTAATTTTAAGGCGGCGTTTCGATCGGCTTATATTTATCAGGCGGCTATTCTCGTTCTGTTAATAGGCAACTGTTTTGTATTTGCCGACTAAACTTTTTATTACGAGGTGTTTTATGGCATTCGTGCGTTGCAAAATATGCGGTTTGCTGGCGGAAGAAAACAAGCTGGGCGAAGTTTGCCCGGCCTGCGGCGTATTGCGTAAAATGTTTGAGCCCTATAGCGAT
>JAQUMP010000513.1 GCA_028718065.1 Chitinivibrionales bacterium
GGAGACTTTTAAGGAATTAACAAGAAATTTAACTTAAAGATTTTGGTAGGGGTTCCACCCCTAAAACCCCGTAAGGAAAATGCGAATTATAGCTAAAAGATAAGAATACCCCTTAGTCAAATGCCCGACATGATTATAATTACCGTTAGTGCGCTATTTACAATCTGGTACGTTGGTGCGGTAGTGTTTTTGTTTGGGGGGCTTGGGAAATTAAAACCCGGAAATAATAAGATAAAACATAAATTCTCTATTGTAATCGCCGCCCATAACGAAGAAAACAATATTCAGGCGTGTTTACAAAGCGTATTTGCACAGAGTGTTGGGGAAGACGGATACGAAGTCATTGTCGTTGATGACAGGTCCACTGATAAAACAGCGGAATTTGTTCAAGAAATGGCGCGGAGTCGTGCCAATTTATCGCTGCACAGGATTTCCGAAACGCCGGCGGGAATCGCCCCCAAAAAACATGCCGTGGCGCAAGGCGTCGCGGCGGCTAAGAACGAAATCATTGTCTTGACAGATGCGGATTGCATCGTGCCGCCGATGTGGCTGGACACCATCGATAAACAGTTTGATGATGGCGTTGGGCTTGTCCAGGGCATAACAACCTATGCCTATCCGCCGGGAATGAATAGAAGTTTTTTCGGCTTGCAGGCTTTGGATTTTTTATCGCACGGCATAACCGCGGCCGCGGCCATCGGCGCGGGGCTGCCTATAAATTCCAACGCCAACAATCTTGCATTTCGTAAAGAAGCATTTAACGCGGTGAACGGCTACGGACCGCTGGGTGCGGTGGTTTCCGGCGACGACGACCTGCTCCTGCAGCGCATCGCGCATACAAAAAAATGGCGCGTGCGCTTTATGGTCGATCCGGCCGGAGCCGTGCAAACCGCGCCCACCAAAACCCTGCGGGGAATTATTGAGCAGCGCAAACGCTGGGGCTCAAAGACCATTTACTACAATAAAAAACAGGTCATGCTTTTAGGAGGCATTTTTGGGTTTTACTGCTTGATACTTGCAAACTTATTTACCGGCCTTTTTTTGCCGATTTGTTTTTTGCTTTTTGGGGGAATGTTTGCCATAAAACTGTTTGGCGAATATTTAATATTGCTAAAAGGCACAGCCCTCTTTAATCAAAAATCTCTGCGACCGTTTATTGTGCCTGCCTCATTTTTGCAATTATGGCTTGTGGTAGGCTCGGTGGTTTTAGGCATGTTCGGGTCGTTTACCTGGAAGGGACAGCATTTTAGAAGGAAAGCGTGAAATAAATTGATTCCAAAGCTCCAACCATTGGTTGGAGAAATAGCCTGACACTTACGGAGACTTGAAATGAAAAGCATTCAAACAACAAAAGCTTAATAAAAAAAGGGGCGCGTTACGCTACAACGCACCCCGGCAAAATCCTGAAGATTTTTTTTACGCGAAAATCTTTTTAATCCTCCCGAAAACATCGTCGATGCTCCCCAGGCCATCCACGTCGCGCACGATATTTTTCTTGCGGTAATAGGCCAGGCACGGTTCGCTCTGGTTCTTGTAGGTATCGATGCGGTTCTGGATCACCTTGGGATCGGCGTCGTCGGCGCGGCCTTCGATCGTGGCGCGTTTGGCAAGTCGCTGCCGGATTTCGTCGTCGGAAACGGCGATATTAACCACGCAATCGATCTGTAGGGGCGCGTTGCAACGCGCCCCTACCTCTATCAAAATATTTTCCAGCGCCTCGGCCTGCGGCACGCTGCGCGGAAAACCATCAAGCAAAAAGCCGCCCTTTACATCCGGATTTGCCAGCCGCTCCTTGACCATGGCGATGGTAACGCTGTCCGGCACGAGCTTGCCCGCGTTGGAATATTCTTTGGCGGTCTTGCCGAGATCGGTATTGTTTTTAATATGGTAGCGGAACATATCGCCGGTGGAAATATGCGGGACCTTGAGCAATTCAATGAGCTTGGCGGCCTGAGTGCCCTTGCCGGCGCCCGGAGGGCCGAAGATCACAATGTTTTTAAGCATGCGGAACCCTTTCTGTTAAGTATAAATTAATCTTTATCGAGCCCGATACCGATCCCCGATTTTTCGAAAACATTTACAAAGTAGATAACATTTTCCAGTTCGAGCTCCAGGTTGACGTTATTAACGACGCAGTTGTTGTCGCTGCGCAGCCGCAGCGGCGCAAAGTTTAAAAACCCGCTGATCCCGGCCGCGCGCAGGGTATCGAACACCTGCTGGGCGACCGATTCCGGCACGCTGATGATCGCGATCTTAATCGAATTGGCCTTGACATACGCGGCAAGCTCCGCGACCGGCAGGATCGGCACTTTGGCCGCGGGTCTTATTTTTGCCGGCTCGCTATCGAATGCCGCGACAATGCGAATACCCTCTTTTTCGAACCCCTTGTACTTTATAAGCGCCGAACCGATATTGCCCGCGCCGACCAAAACCACCGGCTGCACGACATTCTTGCCCAAAATCGTATTTAATTTTTCGAGCAGCGCGTCGATTTTGTACCCGCCGCGCTTATTGCCGGCAATGCCGAAGAGCGAAAAATCCTTGCGGACCTGCGATGAGGTTACACCGACGGCATCGGCCAGATAATCGCTGAATATCTTGACCAGCCCCGCATTCTTGAGGCGATTGAGGGCGTTACGATACCGCGATAATCGAAGTATGGAATTCTTATTCATGATTGTTCTTTAAAAATATACTATTTAGTACTAACACACTATGGCATTCTAAAGGGGAATACAACTATTTTCAGTCTATGTTGATTCCCATCGAAATTGCCACCTTCGCGCTCGATCCCGGCACTAATTTGCCGGTCGTGGTCCTTAAAGAGACCAGCGGCAACCGCACGCTCATGGTGACCCTCGACCAGTTCGAAGCGCGCACGATCGCCCTTAACTCGCTGGATGTAAACCAGGAACTTCCCCACACGATTGACCTTGCCCGCCTGATTGTCGAAAAAATGGGGGGCAAATTTGAAAAGATTATTCTTGAAGACCGCGATGGCGGCCTGTGCGCAAATCTTTCTATCCGGCATGGTAAACAGACAAACCATTGGACCTGCCGCGTCAGCGACGGCATCGCGCTGGCGCTGCGCTGCAATTTGTCGCTGTTGGTCCCGGAATCGCTCCTGATTAAAGCGTGCCCGGAACAGGACCTGACGCAAGCGCAAAAACTTGGCCGCACCATCGCCGCAATCGACACGCTGCGGTTTGGCGAATTTATTATTGAATAGATCGGAAGAGCGTCGGGTA
>JAQUMP010000514.1 GCA_028718065.1 Chitinivibrionales bacterium
TTTTTGGCCGTAAGGGTGAGTGTTTTATTTGAATGTGCTTTGAAGAAATATTTAGTTTTTATAACCTCTCCTCTCCTCCCCTGCCCCTCTTCCCCTCTCCTATCGGAGAGGGGAAGAGGGGTGGTTCAGAGCGAAGCGCAGAACCGGGGTGATGAGGAGAGGTTGTAAATGTTATAGATAATATTTGCAGGGTTTCTTTCGTTTGCATTCTTCTCAGCCCGCCTGCATAACCACCACCGCGGATCGCGGTGGAACTGCGATTTGGTTACTCGTTGTTTTTGCCGGCTCGGGATTTTCGGGCGTGATTATTTGCAATGTTCCAGCGTACCCCTCGATCTCGACCTTGGCCATAACTGAATCAGCCGATCGGTGGTTGACAAGAACGACTGCTTTACGGCTGCTTTTTACCTCCCAAAAAACCGCGTAATCCGGATGGGGTTTACCGTCTACGGTAACCTGCGCGCCGCGTGTGTCGTGGAACACCGCATCCCAGAGCTGGGCGCGGTAGCGGCGGCGCAGGGCGTCGATTTTTTTGCCATACTCGATCGTAAGCGGAAATTCATCCAGATACCCTTTAAAGTTGAGCGGCTCGTAACTAATTACAAATCGGAACATGAGGCAGGCGTTGAGCTTTTCGCGGTCGTCGTAACCGGTTACGGCCATCATGATCGGATAAAACGGATCGAGGTAGCGCAAAAGCGGAATATAACCCGCGTTGAACCGGCCGTAGGTCATGCCATATTCCGTGGTTTGGAGGTCGTGCACGGATTCGCCCAGAATAACCTGCGGCCGTTTTTGCCGGGCGGCAATAGCGTTGAGTTCTTCCATGAGACGACTATCGCCCTGGGGATTAAATGCGGGTACGGGATGACCGTGATCGGACGCAAAACAATAGCGCCCATCCTCGCGGGGATGGCAGGATTCATCTAAGATTACGCCGTCGGCGTCAAACTCAAGACTCTTTTCGTATTCCTCGCAACAGATTTTTCGCCACTGCGCATGGTGCATGCAAGCCCAGTTCAAGCGCCGCATATTAAAATTGGCAAAATGGGAAGGCAGAAAATAGGCCCAGCCGCTGTGACCTTCCGGGTTGCCATGAATATCCTGCGCCATATATTTATAAAGTTCCCGTTTGTACCAATCGGTGCTTACATCGGCGTAAACAAATTTTTCGTAGAGAATCGTGCGAATGCCCAGGGCGCGCAGGTCGGCCACGGCTTTTTTTAAATCTTGCCGCGTACCAAGCCGCGGATCGATGTCGTGCGAGGGCATGCGGCCATCCTGGCCGCCGCTGGTCCAGCCCGTTAGTTGAATCGCCGCGACGCCGTGGTTGGCGCATTGCCTGCCGTGTTCGATAAGGCGCTCGTAGCGGCAGCGCTGCTCGCCGGCGATGGAGTTGATCTGCACCTGCTGCCACGAATGCACCTCGTTGCACCAATCCGGCGCCGGGGCGCTTTTATGCCAGGTTGCCCGCCAGCGCTTGTAGCTTTCTATGCCATCGTGCCAATCGCCGCTATAGGGGCGTAAAACGATTGGGGTCAGCAGCTTCGATTCGCCGGGCGCGCAAAAGGGGAAATGATTGATTGACATCTGCACACGGGGCGTTTGTCCCGTTTGCAAATCACTGTGCGGCGCCGCGCCGGTCAACGATTCACGATGACCCGGCTTGAGCTCAAAAAGAAACTGGACTAATTCCCGGTTGGCAGCATCGTGATGGCCGACATACAACCCCTGCTGCTTGTCGCCCAGGAGCACAAAACTTGAATGCGGAGAATGGGCTTTCTGAAGAGGATAATCCGCGCCCCAATAACCCTGATCGTTGCGGAACAGAGGCATTAGTTGCTGAAGTCCCAGCTCGGTCAAGAAGGCCGTCCAGCGCCATAATTCGCCGTTGGCGGAGGGCGGAGTGATTTGCCCAAGACACGGCCAAGCTATGGCTTCTACCCTTTGGGCGCTGCGGTTTATGATTTTACCGCTAAATTCCAGCCCGAATTCGGTCAAAGCCACGACGCCCGTAAAGGTCATGTCCAGCGTGAGGCCGGTTTGCCCGACCGGATTCTCCCATGTAAATGTCAGGCGTTTGCCCGAAGGGTCTTTTTCAAACCGGGTGAGCTTTTGATCTTTGCCGAAAACGCGGTGGTTGAGCCGATGGGGCAGGGGCGCGACCATTTCAAACGACATACCCAGCGCCGGGTCATTGATAATATTCCAGCCGGTGAGGGGATTTAAAAACTCCCGCAGCGCGCCGGAGGCGCTATCGAACCCGGCGGAAATATTCGCGGCGGTCAACTTTGCGGTTTTCATTATGATCAGTACGCCATCATTGTTTTTGATATTTTTTGCCTGCCGGTCGAAACATTTACAATATAGAATCCGGCTTTTAATTTCTGGTCGGAAATCATAAACACGGCAGGCGCGCTGGCTTTTAATGTTTTAACCAATCTGCCGTCCGGCCGCAGAATGCGTACTTCATAAGCACTGGCGAATGGTATTGATATGGAATACCGGTTAATGGTAATCTCCGGTGATTTTGTGCGTTCAGAATTAAGCCGTGGCGCGACGGAGGTTGGAAGGGAAGAAGCAGGCGCAAGGGTGAATGCCCAATACTTATAGGCGTTCCAGGCCGGCTTTCCCGCAGCGGCAACCAATTTTACCCGGACGCTGCTTTTCCCATTTGTCAGTTTTGCCGGAACCATGAACTCATCCTCGCACCAGCGATGATACGGATTGGCGCCGGCATGATACCATGTTCCCGCAAGGCTGCCGTCGATATAGACCGCAGCCTGCTGGAAAGTATCTTTTTGATCGAACATGCGTCGTACTATCACGCCGCTGTTGGCGGACTGTATCGCCAGAACGAATTCGCTGGAGCCGGTGTCGGCTTTGCCCGAAGCAGTGATGGAATCCTTTTTGAAGGTGCCGTAAAAGGTGTTGGTAAGGCTGCCGGACCAGGTCTGCCCGCTCATGCTGAATGAATGCGCGGTCTCGCTTAAGGCGTTGCCTACGTCAAGCGAGTCGCTTAGGGCCTCGCTGGGTTGCGGCTTAAAGTAATAGTAAGCCAGGATAAAGTCATCTTCATTGTTATAAAAAGCTTCCATTCCCAAACGAATATGGCTGCGGAAATTAATGGCGTCCGAAAGGAAAAACCGATAAAGAGTGGCGCCAGGACCCCAGCCCTGGCCTACGGAAAGGGCGCCATCCATGGGAAGGGTGAACGGCCCGCCGTTAAAATAATAGCCGCCCTG